>CAZCVM010000062.1:0-2932 GCA_964501965.1 uncultured Leptospiraceae bacterium
AATAAGCGAGCCCACAATAAGAAGAATAAAAATTGGTTGAATTCCAATATCAACTGAGGCCATCGTCCATTTTTCAATTTTTTTATTGTCTTTTTCATGAAATTGTCCCCAGGCCTGAACATATTGAATTTTGGGAGCAATTTTGACGATTAAATCCAATAGGTGTGTACCATCATGTAAAAGGGAACCGCCGTTTTGGGTTTGTTTTTGCGATATATTTTTGCCTAGACCGGATGTTACTATGCCTCGGACTGTATGGATAGAGCTGCCAAGTTTTTTGCCCTGTATCATGCGGAACAAATCACGGTATTTGGAACTGTATCGGCGTTCGTGGTTGATGAGTAGCCGTGTTTTACTTTGAGCCAATCTTTTTTCGATTTCCTGTGCTTGTTTATAATTGAGTGTCAGCGGTTTTTCGCTAACAATAATCGGAATGTCGAGTTGTAGGGATTGATTTAATAGTTGGTAATGACTTTCTGTCCAAGTAGCAATGACCAACACATCTAAAAATGGTTTTTGTTCCTGTGCTTGTAACATCATAGCCGGATCAGAGAAAAGATACTCTTTAGCGATACCGTATTTTTCGCCAAAATCTTTGAGCCTGGTTTTGTGCATGTCCGCTGCGGCTGCAAATTGAAATCCGCGAATTTTTTCGATAGCACCCGCATGAGTGCATGGTTTTTCTCGTTTTTGATCTTCTTCCAGCAACCACGCAATGCGCCCACAACCAATGAATCCCACTTGTATCATAATGAATCCTTTATGAGTCTTGCTTTGAAAAGAACCAAATCCGCTGGATAGGTAAACAAAGCAACCATAAAAAACCTGGCATATTGCGTGTTTGGTGTGGGTTTTGTTGTTTATTCTTTTTGTGGATACCAAATCGATACCATTCTTATATGATTTGTCAATTTTTTAATTAAAAAGGTTTGGAGACCAATATAGTTATTTAAAATTTCATGCCCGCGTACAAAGCTTTTATAAATTTTTCTTAGAATAATACCAAGAAAATGATCAATCGCATAAGCCAAAAGCCATGACACAGAAACTTTGGCAAACCGGCGAGCGTCCAAATTCCGTTCATAATCCGTCTGACCAATATACAAATTAACAATTTGTATATTTCCTTCTGGCAATTGGTATTTTACCCGATTTTGTTGCCCTATGATAGCAAAGGAACGAGCATTGATATAACGTAGTAGCAGGATCATAAGATCGTTCACAGTTACACCAGATTTTTCAGCAGCCTTGATTAGTTTTTGTATATGCTTTGGTTTGAGACTAACGCTGGTATGATTCATGTATTCCTTGTTTATATTTTTGGGATTCATAAAGCACCTCTTGATTAAATTGTTGTTCTATTATAAGAAAGGTTCTAGCTAGAGGTTTTGTCCCAGAAAATATGATTTTTTTTTAAAATAATGAAACTGGACATAGTTATTTAAAGAATTGAAAAATTTTCAATTCTAAGTATTTTTTCTTGACCTTGCATCATGTATTTTGCTATCTTGAATATTAACAAAAAAGCAATCATCGTAACAACTCTTTGCACTGGTTGCGCGTATTGGATTCATTCTGCTTAGATAGAAAAAAAATGGCACAGTCTCTAAAATTTACCATCCCGCGTCCTGATTATCACAAAGCAATAACAATCAAGGAACGCTCATCCCGTTATATACGGACTGCCTTGGATTATTTTCGTTTACAAAAAGGAGAAGAGCAGTTTCAGGATTTTTTGCAGGAAGTTGATATTTCCCGAAAAAGTTCTATATTTAAGCATATTTATGACGACGCGAATTGGAATTCTTACGCGTTGGAAGTTTTTTTGTATGAACACATTATGAACCGGTTTGATGATCCGTATCGGGCAGTATGGGAATTTGGTGTCGCGTCTGGTTCAGGAAAGCTGGACCAGAAAGATACTCTGTTTTCTTTCAAGATTCGCATGGCTCCGATCAAAGTTCTTATTAAAAGAATCAGCGAAACCACGGAATTGGTTTCACTTATTTCCCAAACTAGCGCGCGGATGCGCAAACCATTTTATGAAGGTACTCAAAAATTTGAATCAGCGGAAATTATTTGGGATTATGTTCACTTGCCCGCTGATTTTAAGTATCCCCATTGGAGTTCTATAGTAGCTGGATACGGTATAGTTTATGGCTTGATCCGTTACCGCAAGGGTTTAGAAACAAGTTTCAAAATAACTCATTGGCCTATATTGCCTTCTGATTTGCCGCATTTTCGCGGTATCGCGTTTTCTTTTGATAAAGACAGCAAAAGTATTGTAAACAGTAAAACCGGACAACCGGTTATGTGCGTTTTGGATGCGCCTTTTGAGCTCGATGAGATTATTTTCAATAATGGCACCCAATCCCAATGCGTATTTACCTGGGAAGCAGAATCCCTGGGCAAAAAATTTGTTCGATCGACCTTTTATCGAAGACGGATAAAAAAAGAAGAGAGCCAAAAATTGTATCGTGAGAAAATCATCGAAGAGATGAATTCTGAACATCAGCAAAAGTTGGCCTTATATGAACAGGAGTTGTCAGAAAAAGCTAAAATTATTCAAGAAAAAATGTTAGAAATTCAGGCCTTAAAAATTCAGCAAGATGGTGATTATTTTTTAACGTCATTGTTGACTCAACCTCTTTTGGAAAATCGAAATACCAGTCAAATAATAAAAACTGATTTTATTGTTCAGCAAAAAAAAACCTTTCATTTTCGTCAAAAGCGATCCGAATTGGGAGGCGATATTTGTGTCACGGATAATGTTCAGCTCAGGGGAAAGAAATATATTGTTTTTCTTAATGGGGACGCTATGGGCAAATCAATGCAGGGTGCGGGAGGAGCATTGGTTTTGGGAGTTGTATTCAAGGCGTATCTAGCCCGTTCCAAGTATTCTACTTATCAGCAAAATAAAGCACCTGAGCAT
>CAZCVM010000062.1:2942-5265 GCA_964501965.1 uncultured Leptospiraceae bacterium
ATTTGCAAAATGTTTTTATTTCTTTTGATGGCAGTATGTTTGTTTCTGTGACCATGGGTTTAGTCGAGGAAAAAACAGGACTTTGTTTTTTTATTAACGCGGAACATCCATTTATGGTATTGTACCGCAACAAAAAAGCATTCTTTTTGGATCGGGAAACACATTTGCGCAAAATCGGCACACCAGGCGAAGAGCAAAAAATCAAGGTTCAAATATTTTCAATGCTTGCCGGTGATGTGATCATTTCTGGGAGCGATGGCCGTGATGATTTAGAAATAGCGATGCTCAACAAAATGCGTATTATTAATGAAGATGAAAATGCGTTTTTGTCCCGCGTGGAAGAAGGAAAAGGCAACTTAAAAAGAATCATTGTTCGTTTGCGACAGGTTGGTCATCTAACGGATGATCTTTCATTGCTTCGGATAGAATACAATTGTCCGCGAAAAAATGACACACAATCTGATATTGATAAAGCATTATCAAATCAAAAAATATCGATATTGTACAAAAAAGCTTTGCAAATGAAACATCAAATTTTGACAAAAAGATTGAAAGCCGGATCAGATGGAAAAATTGAATCAAAATTTACTATAATAAAAAATCAAATTAGCAACGAATCCTGTTTTTTGGAATCACGCTATTTGGGATGCCTTTATTTTGGTTTGAAAATGTATACTGACGCATTATCAAAGTTAGAAAAGTATTTTGAATACAATCCGCATGATACAGAGATTATTTTTTTGATTTCAAAAGCTTATAGACAGATAGGCCGTTTGTCAGAATCGTCAGACTTTGGCCAAAAAGTAGTACTCAGGGAACCGCTCAATACGGATGCTTTGTGGCATCTTGCTGCGTTGTATTTCCAAATGGAGCAATATGAGCGAAGTAAGTTTTTTTGCACGCGGTTATTGCAGATTCAAAAAGACAATATGTATGCGTTGCAATTAAGAAAAACGTTAGTGGAATATTCCATAAATTAATTTTTTTAGGATCACCAATATGTATACCTTAGCTGTTTATTTTATTACTATTTTGTTTTGGGTTTTGGGATTTTTTATAACCATGTTTTTAGGTATAATGATTATATTGCTTTCGTTTATAGATTGGAGCGGACGGGCTTCTCAATGGTGTGCTCATGCTTGGGGCCGTTTGTTGGTTTGGATCTCCATTACTCGGGTCAATATGCAAAATGTCAGTCTTCTGTCTCAAGTTCAAGAACCTGTTATTTATATGAGCAGTCATTCCGGCTTTTTTGATATCTATTTGTTTTTAGGGTATATTCTTCGGCAATACCGAATTGTTTCCAAAGAAGAGATTTTTAAGTTGCCGGTTGTTGGCTTTGCAATGCGGCGTATGGGCTATATTTCTGTCAGCCGGAAAAATCCAAAAAAATCTGCTAAAGGATTGAGTCAAAGTGTTCAGACAATCAAGCGCGGTCTTTCCGTGCTAATTTATCCTGAAGGCAGCCGCAGCCGCACTGGAGAAATCCAGCCTTTTCGCCGAGGATCTTTTCGTTTTGCCAAGGAAGTTAATGTGCCCATTGTGGTTGTGCGAATCACTGGCCCGCATCAGGTGATGCCCCCTTTTCAAAAAGGTATATCTCTGGTTTATCCAGGTAAAAAAGTGAACATAGAATTTTTAGATATTGTTCCAGTAAAAATGGTCGAGGATTTGTCAGAACAGGATTTAATGCTTTTGGTACATGATATTATGTCCGGGAAAAATAAGAAAACGTATTCGCAAAATAGTGCATCATAATATTTCAAAAGAAAAAGGTCGGGATTATTGGTCTGAATCATTCATTTATTCAATCATTTAATGGAATATGAATCGTTTAGGGCTATTTATTGAAGGTAATCAATGAAAAAGAAATCTATAGGGTTCATAGATTTTGAGATAAATCCCGATGACCATCGTATTTTGGATATTGGTGCGATCAAATACATTTATCCAGGCATGAATCAAAGTATTGCTGGACAAAAATATAGTTCAAAACAAAATTTCCATGAAAAATCTCCGGCAAAATTTTTTGATTTTTTGCAGGGAGTTGATTTTATTTGCGGACACAATATTTTTCGTCATGATCTAGCTATTTTGTATCGTAGTCACAACGCGGAAGATAAACTGCCGCGTCAACGCATTGATACACTTTTTTGGTCACCGCTTTTATTTCCGAGCCGGCCTTACCATAGATTGCTCAAAGATGAAAAGCTGCAAAATGATGACATCAACAATCCTTTGACAGACGCAATAAAGGCCAGTGAGCTTTTTTTCGATGAGATCAAAGCTTTTGACGATTTGCCCAAAATAATGAAACAGATTT
>CAZCVM010000062.1:5275-9177 GCA_964501965.1 uncultured Leptospiraceae bacterium
TTGTTGCAAGACCAAAGAGAATTCCAGGATTTTTTTTTATATACCGGTTTTATCGCTGAAACCAAGTCTCACGTCGATATTGGACGATTGATAAGTAAATATTTCTCCGGCAAAATTTGCGAAACTGTGGATGTGGTAAAAATAACCAGAGATCATCCCATAGAATTGGCTTATTGTTTGTCACTTATTCACTGCGGTACTCGCTATTCTATCACTCCGCCCTGGGTTCTGAAAAGTTTTTGTAATGTCAATCAAATAATGCATGATTTGACCGGCCGTCCATGCAAATCGAAATGTAAATACTGTGCTCGTGTATTCAACGCTCGTAATGCCTTAAAAAAGTTTTTTGGTTTTAACAATTTCCGCGTTTATGATGGACAACCATTGCAAGAAAACGCGGTAAATGCGGCATTATCGGGTGAATCTCTTTTGGCAATATTTCCCACAGGTGGTGGTAAATCGCTGACATTTCAGATACCGGCATTGATTCAAGGCGAAACAGAAAAAGGATTGACTGTGATTATTTCGCCATTGCAATCTTTGATGAAGGACCAGATCGATAATCTGGAAAAACAGGGCATTGTCGACGCAGTCACCATAAACGGCTTACTGGATCCAATAGAAAGACAGGATTCTTTTGAACGGGTTGCAAATGGTCTCGCGTCCATTCTTTATATTTCTCCCGAATCTTTGCGGTCCAAGTCTATAGAATATTTGCTATTGGGTCGAAAAATAAGCCGATTTGTAATTGATGAAGCGCATTGTTTTTCCGCGTGGGGCCAGGATTTCCGGGTGGATTATATGTTTATCGGAGATTTTATTCAATATATTTCTGAAAGAAAAAATCTTTCTTCTTCGATTCCGGTTTCCTGTTTTACTGCAACAGCCAATCCACGTGTTAAAAATGATATTGTTCAATATTTTCAAGAAAAATTAAAAGCTATTTTGCGGGTTTTTCATACGGATATTGCCAGAGACAATCTTACATTTCGGGTCTTTGCTCATGAAAATGAAAACGAAAAATATTTTTTTCTTCGAACATTGTTGGAACAAAGAAATTGTCCTACAGTGATTTATGTTTCCCGCACGAGAAAGGCTGATCAATTGGCGGAAAAATTGAACAATGATGGTTTTGCCGCATTGGCTTACCACGGCAAAATGGATAAGGCAAAAAAAATAGCTCATCAAAATGATTTTATGGACGGTCAAGTAACCATCATTGTGGCGACCTCAGCCTTTGGCATGGGGGTAGACAAAAAAAATATAGGACTAATCGTTCATTTTGATATATCGGATTCATTGGAAAATTATTTACAAGAGGCTGGACGGGCTGGGCGCGATGAAAATATAAAAGCAGAATGCTATATTTTGTTTCATGAAGAGGATCTCAACAAACATTTTATCCTACTCAACCAGACAAAGCTCAACAAAAGGGAAATCCAGCAAATTTGGCTTGCCATAAAAAAAATTACTGAATTTCGTTCCTTTGTATCACAGTCCGCTTTGGAAATCGCTCGCAAAGCAGGCTGGGACGACAATGTAATGGAAATCGAAACAAGAGTGAAAACAGCCATAGCTGCTTTGGAACAATCCGGGTATATTAAACGTGGACATAATATGCCGAGAATTTTTGCGGATAGTATTTTGGCCAAGAACGCAATGGAAGCAATAGACAAAATTCATGCATCCCCGCATTTTAAGGACGCTAAACTGCGCGAAAGTGCTGTAAGAATCATAAAAAAATTGATAGCGAGTCGCAGTAGACAACAAAAATACGATGAAGTTGCCGAGGCAAGGGTAGATTATATTGCTGATCATTTGGGGCTTAACAATAGTGAAGTTATCAGAATAATACAACTATTGCGGGATGAAAAGATATTGGCTTTTACCAGAGATTTGACTGCCTTTGTTCCCAAAAGTCAGGGTATGAAACATTTCTTGAATGTACTTCATACTTTTTTTCAAATAGAATTATTTCTATTTGGTTTGGTCAATAAAAATGATAAACCTTACCATTTCAAGGAGTTGCATGAAGCAGCTTTGCAGCAAGCGCATCCAAATGCGTCGATATTTAAAATACTAACTGTTTTGAATTTTTGGAAAACCAAGGGATGGATTGGCAATTTTTATGACAATTCTTATCACAGCTCGATATTTTTACAAACATCGCAAAGCATGCAATTTTTGCAAAAAAGAATGGAGGCTCGTCAAGATTTGGCAAAATTTATCATGGAATATTTATTTGGAATTTTACAATATAGCGCAAAAATTAACGCGAAAAGAAATATGCATGATAGGGCCAAAGGTGGCAATGAATTTTTAGTAGAGTTTTCGTTGCAAGAATTGAAAGATAAATACTTAAGTCAGGAGCGTTTATTTAAGAATGATATTGTACTGGATGACTTGACGGACGCTTTATTATTTTTGTCACGAATAGAAGTTTTGCGGCTGGAAGGAGGCTTTTTTGTTATTTACAATAAACTTGCGATCAATCGATTAGAAAAAAACAACCGACGTCAATTTAATAATAAAGATTACCAAAAATTGAATGATTATTATGAAAACAAAGTGCAGCAAATTCATATAACGGGTGAGTACGCGAGGAAAATGCTGGCTGATTACAAAGAAGCATCATGCTTTTTGAAAGATTATTTCCAAATGAATTATTCGACTTTTTTGCGAAAATATTTTCCGGGAGACAAAGGCGAACAAATCAAAAAAAATATTACGCCGCAAAAATATGAGCAATTGTTCGGTCAATTGTCAGAGCAACAAAAAGAAATTGTGGCAGATGCCTCCCAGTACATTGTGATCGCTGCTGGGCCTGGAAGCGGTAAAACGAAAGTACTTGTTCACAAACTGGCTTCATTGATTTTGTT
This sequence comes from uncultured Leptospiraceae bacterium, assembly GCA_964501965.1. Lineage (GTDB taxonomy): Bacteria > Spirochaetota > DYNZ01 > DYNZ01 > DYNZ01 > CAZCVM01. The sequence continues at coordinate 8,155 of CAZCVM010000062.1, forward strand.
GGAAGATATCAAATCTGAACGATTGTTGATGCTTACTTTTTCAAGGGCAGCGGCGGCAGAGTTCAAACAAAGACTTTTGGCATTGATTGGCAATGCGGCACATTATATTGATATAAAAACATTCCATTCTTTTTGTTTTGATCTTCTCGCCAGGATGGGCACTGTCGATAAATTGGATTCTATCATTCCAGAAACTGTCCACGCTATCAATCACAAGGATATCGAGCCCAGCCGGGTCAACAAGGCAGTTCTGGTCATTGATGAAGCACAAGATATGGACAATAATGACTATGCCTTGGTCAAAGCTCTTCTCAACGCGAATGAAGATATGCGTTTGATTGCCGTGGGGGATGACGATCAAAATATATATAGATTTCGTGGATCAGATACAAAATATCTGAAAAATTTGATTTTTGAGTACAAAGCAAAAAAATTTGAATTGTCACAAAATTATAGAAGCAAAAATAATTTGGTTTTATATACCAATGAATTTGTTTGCGCAATTAAAGACCGCATGAAAAAAATGCCAGTCGACGCAGTTTCACGGCAAAACGGCGAAATATTTATTCACCAGTACAAGCATGGTTTTTTGATCCAACCCATAGTGGCAGATATATTGGCCACCAAAATAACTGGCTCAACTTGTATACTTACGCAAACAAATGAATCTGCTTTGCAAATATGGGGGCTTTTGGCTTCACAGGGCTGCCATGTCCGCTTGATTCAAAATACGGATGGATTTGAATTGACCGATTTATATGAAATCAAAATATTTTTAGGATTTCTAAAAAACAATGACTGGCAAATTGCCCGGGACCTGGTGCGAAAAAGAATGTCTCGTTCCAATAAGATGGAGATTGTAGAAAAAATCATTGATAGGTTTGAAGATACGCACAAAGAAATCAAGCGCAAGTATTCATCGGATTTTTTAGTATTTTTGCGTGAATCAAAATGGGAAGATTTTTTTGATGGCCAGCAAGAAGCAATATATGTCTCCACAATGCACAAAGTAAAAGGGAAACA
>CAZCVM010000063.1:0-9071 GCA_964501965.1 uncultured Leptospiraceae bacterium
GGAGCTTTCCAAAATCAATATTGAAAAAGATTTGCCGCGCAGCAATGAAGAAATTCATGTATTATTATTTATTCAGGGCTTGTTTCATGCGTTCAAACCTCGGATACAGCAAAAAAATATCCATTTTATCTACAATGTAGATAAAAATTTGCCGCAAAAAATTGTTACGGACCGTGCGCGTTTGATGCAGGCAATAAAAAATATTTTGGACAATGCGGTCAATTTTTCTTCGTCAAACGGCCATATAGAGCTTTACGCGCAAAAACACAATGAGTCATTGCGTATCACAATCAAAGACGAAGGAGTAGGCATTTCTGAGTCTATGCAAAAAACGCTTTTTCAACCTTTTCACAAAGATAAAGATTTAGCATCAGTGCCCAATCAGGGACATGGGCTTGGTCTGGCCATGGCAAAGACATTGATTGATTCTTTGGAGGGACAAATTTTTGTTGAGTCCCAACAAGATCAGTATACGAACATTATAGTGGACATTCCGATTGGCACAGCCCAATCGGACAATCCGTTGGACAGTGTTTCCAAAACAATAGACAATGCAATACACAATGAAGCGGATGATAATAGTCAAGCGAATGAAACAAAAGAAACAAATGAAATCAGTCCGCCAAATGGTCTAAACACTTCGGATACCAAAAACCAGAATAGTTGTATCCAAGTTTTGGTTGTAGAAGACAATGAAATCAATCTGGAAATGATGCAAATTCTATTGACCAAATTGGGGTACAAAATGATTGATGCTCAAAATGGATACGAAGCTGTTGATAAAGCATTGGCAACGTTGCCAGATATTATTTTTATGGATTTGCACATGCCGGGTATGGATGGACTGGAAACGATTGAAGTGTTGAGACAAAACAAAGAACTTTTGCACACGCCAATCATCGTTTTGACTGCGGATTTGTTTGCCAAAGAAAAAGATAACGAAATAACAGAATCATCCCAGGTTTCAGAATACATCACCAAGCCGATAAATCTGGAGAAGCTCAAATATATTTTGAACAAGTATTTGTCAAAAAAAGATGAAAACCAGGAATTGACAAACATATTGACACAAGCCCGGCAAATACCGTTTTATATGACGAGCAAAATAATTAAATATATTCAGGATGCGCAAAAAATATTGCTCAAAGAAAGCTCGGCTGTAGCTGCAAAGGAAGAAAAATTGGCTATTTTGGAACAAATAATTGATGCAGTTTACTTAAAACAGGAAGATCAAAAAAATGAAAGGATCGATCAATTGCTAGGTCAATTGTGATGTGGATAGTTTTTAGAACAAAAAAGATAGTTGTTTGAGGTATGGCTGGAATGAAAAAAAATGTTGTTTCTGTGCTTTTGCCGTTTTTCAACGCGAGTGAAACATTGGAAAAAGCAATAACAAGTATCCAGGAACAGACATTTTGTGATTTTGAGTTGATCTTGATCAACAATAACGCAGATGCTGCCAGCCAAAATATTGCGATGCAAGCTCAAAAGAAAGATTCTAGAATCATTGTCATAGATGAGCCCAGACAGGGAATTGTGTACGCGCTCAATAAAGGTATTTCCCTGGCAAAAGGAAAATACATTGCCCGAATGGACTCGGATGATATTTCTTTTGCGAATCGATTGCAAGAGCAAGTAAATTTTCTGGAAAAAAATCAGGATGTCGGTTTAGTCGCATCCCAGGCTATGTACAAAGGAGATAAGATCGCAAATAAGGGTTTTTATGCTTATGTGCAATGGAGCAATTCTATGATTGTGTCGCAAGACATTGCGCTCAATCGTTTTGTAGAATCGCCGATCATTCATCCCACAATAATGATGCAAAAGAAAATCCTGGATGAATATGGCTATTATAAACAGGGGGATTTTCCAGAGGATTATGAATTGTGGCTTCGATTGTTGTATCATCGGGTAGTAATCGCCAAAATCCCAAAAATATTGCTGGCATGGCAAGATAGCGCTGGCAGGTTGACTCGAGTGGAAAAAAGATATTCGACCAATGCGTTTTTCAGGATCAAGGCGCAATATTTGGCCCAATGGCTGGCTCAAAACAATCCGTATCATCCGGAAATTGTAGTCTGGGGCAATGGCCGGGTAACTCGCAAAAGAGTCAAATATTTGATAAACCAGGGCATAAAGGTCAAATTTTATGTTGATATTGTGCCTTCGCCTCATCAAAATGTCCTATTGTACAAAGAAATTGACAAACCGGGTAAATATTTTATTGTTTCTTTTGTGCGCAAACGAGGTGCGGGAAGTTTTATTAGAGAGTATTTGAGCGATTTGCAATACGTGGAAGGCGTAGATTTTATAATGGCAGCTTGAAGAATTATTTGCCGATACAAAACCGCCGGAAAATCGAACCCAGTATTTCTTCATTGTGTATTTGACCAGTGATAGAGCCAATGTATTCGATGCACTGGCGAAGCGGTATGGCCAGGATTTCAGGCGGGTTGTTTTCACGGATCAATTGATCTAGTTCATGCAACTCCGCAATAATCTGGGTCAACAAATCGCGAACCCGTTCTTGCATTAACAATGTATCATCAGGAATGTCATTGTATCCGGCCGCTGCGGTCATTTTGGATTCTAAATCATCCAGTCCTTTGGATTCTAAAGCAGAAATAAAAGCAATTTGGTTTTTGGATTTGCCTATTTTGTGGATATGTTTTTGCCAATAGTCAATATCAAGATATTCCCCCTGGTCAATTTTATTTATTGTATAAAGCCGTGGTTTATCCGGCAAATCAGCCAGTAGGTCTAGGTCTTGCGGGACAAAACCAGAAACCGCGTCCATTAAAATCAGTAGCAAGTCCACCTGTTCCAATAGTTTTTTGGTTTTGTTTATTCCCAATGATTCAATATCTACCTGAAGGGAGGTCGTTGCAAAATTTTGTGTTTCCGCCAATTCCCGAATGCCGGCAGTGTCAAAAAAACGGAACATAAAACCATTTATTTCGATATTTTCAGAGATAATATCACGGGTTGTGCCAGGCATAGCAGAAACTATGGAGCGGTCCTGGTTTAACAACGCGTTCATCAAGCTGGATTTGCCGACATTGGGTCTGCCAATGATCGCAACCTGGAATCCATTTTGTATATTTTGTCCCAGTCTGCCACTGGTCAATAAATTTTCAATTTCTTGAACAATGTTTTGCAGCATGGTGATTTTGTTTTTGTGGGAACTAGTTGGTTGCGTTTCTTCGTCAGAATCATCTGAACCAAAATCAATTTCCGCTTCCACATCTCCCATAAAATCGATCATTTTTTGTCGCAATTGGTTGATCACATCGCGGAAAAAACCATTTGTATTTTGAAGCCAGAGTTCGAGTTCTTTTTCACTATGCGCACTTATCAAAGAATGCACTGCTTCCGCCTGTGTAAGGTCGATTCGTCCCCCCCAGTATGCTTGCTCTGTAAATTCTCCTGGTTTGGCCATGCGCGCGCCCAATAAAAGCAAATATTCCAATATCTGACGCACAATAATGGGATTTCCATGGCAATAAATTTCAGCCATATCCTGGGTGGTGTATGAATGTGGTTTGGCAAAAAAAAGAACAATGACCTCATCTAGTATTTTATTTTCTTTGACCAGATGACCATAAATGGCCTGCCAGGGTTTTATTTTTTTTTGTTGTCTAGGCTGAAATATTTTCTCCAATAAATACTGAGTTTTACTACCGGAAATGCGTATCAAGCTAACAGCACCCCGGCCATGCGGTGTTGCCGGAGCGCATATTGTATCCATTGCATTTGCTGTGTTTATTGTATCTATTGGTTCTATTGATTTATGGGAATCAATTGTATTTGCGTCTTCCTTTGCATTCATAAATACAAATTATTTTCTACAATTTATTTTCTGAGCTGAACGCGAATGCGTTTGTAAATCCCATTTCCTTCGCTCATAGTTACCACTCGTGTATCATCCTGTAAAGTAAGATGGATCAAACGTCGTTCAAATGGATTCATTGGTTCTAGCAATCTGGGTTTTTTGGTTTTGACTACACCCTGGGCGACCAGTTTTGCCAGTCTTGTCAATGCCAGCTCCCTCTTTCTGCGATAATTTTCAATATCTAAAATGATTCTTTTGCTTTGTACATTGTCGTGATTTTGATTGAGCAAATGAGTGATAAACATATTTGTCAATAGTTGCAATGCCTCCAGAGTTTTTCCTTTTTTGCCAATAATAAGCGCCGAATTTTTGCTACGCAGCTCCACATAAACTTTGGATTTTCCTTCTTTTATTTCATAGACAGCGCCATCAAAATCCATTTTTTGCAACAAAGTATCAATGTATTCCCGAACCAAATCAGCTACATTTTCATTCAAATCATTGTAAAAAACCTGTATCTTCGCGGGCCGTGAAGTGCCCAATCCAAAAATGCCGCTTTTGCCTTCATCAATGACTTCAATTTTCAGATCATTTTCCTCGAGATTGTAAAGCTCTATGGCTTTTTTTTTCGCGGATTCAATATTTTTTCCTTCTACTTCTACTACTTTCATACTTGTTCTCCTGGAACAGATAGTTTACCTATCTGTGTTATTTTATGATTAATAATTGCTGTATTATTTGGTTGCCTTTTTTCCTTTGTGATTTGTGTACAGTTGTTGAGCAATGGCCAAAATATTTTGGATTGTCCAATACAGTACCAGGCCGGAAGGCATTTGCCAAAAAATGAAAATAAAAAGTAACGGCATCAATAGCAGCATTTTTTGCTGCATTGGATCCGCTGAAGAAGTTGTTACCTTTTGCTGAAAAAATTGAGTAACCACCATAATCAAAGGCAAAATGTTCAAATTGATGCTTCCTAAAAATTGAGGCAAGACCATGACGGTGTCCGGCTGAGACAAATCCTGCATCCACCAAATAAATGGCGCGTTCCACAAAATTGCGCTGTTGGACAAGGCACTATATAACGCAAAGAAAAATGGCATTTGAATCAAAATCGGCAAACAGCCGGATGCGGGATTGACTCCATTTTTCTTGTAAATTTCCATGGTGCGGCGATTGAGTTCGGTGGGATCATTCTTGTATTTTTCTTTCAATTCTTTGAGCTGTGGGCTCAACTCGCTCATTTTTTTCATGGAATTGGCACTTTTTTGATTGAGTGGCCAAAACACTAGTTTTGTTATGATAGCAAATACAACCAATGCTGTCCCATAATTGCCGAAAACAATATGCAGCCATACCAATATTTTGACCAGGAAATCCCGAACGATTTCTATAGTCCAGTGCGCGTCAATAGTATTTTTAAGACTGGAGCCGAGATTGCTCCATTTGTAACCACGCTTCATTAAAGTCTGGCCCAAATCCGCAAAAATATCTTTTTCTTTTTCACCGACATAAACAAAAAAGGAATAAACCGTTTCTTTTTGGCTAGTCACATTTCTCGAATCAAGCTGCAAACCTAAATGAAATGGGGTATCTTTTTTGGTATCCGCCCATAGCTCCTGCCAGGGTTTTTCTGGAATAACACTTAATAAAAAATATCTTGAGTGGATACCTGCCCAGTAAATATTTTGATTGGCTTTTTTTGTAAAAGGCGGAGGATCATCGCCAAAAAATCCGCCTTCTTTGGCAAGATCATGGTATTCTTCATTGGCAAAATAGCCAAATTTCATGGGATTGTAAGGATCATTCAGGTCTAGATCCGGTCCGACAAGATAGCCCAATTGCAGCATAGGAGCAAAAGTCAGACTTTCCGTATCATTGGACAAATTCTTTAAAATAACGTTAAACCGAAAGAAGTTTTCATTTTGATCGAATGTATAAACTTTTTGAATTCGTGTTTTTTTTCCATTGTAAATAATTTGGTTACTTGCCGTGACCATCGTGGTAATAACTTTGTTGTCCTCTTTTTTGAATATTCTTTCAGTTTTTAATTGGTAGATATGTTCTGGGGCAATTTCTGTTTGGCGATTACCTTGCTGGCCAAGATTTTGGCCCATAAAGGAATTTACTTGAGGATTGAGCTCTATACCAAAAGGCCATGATTTTGGTCCGGAATATTTATCATTTTGAATCACCAATTGTACTGGTTGGCCTTTGTTGGTTTTGTATTTTTTGTAGCGAAAACTTATAATCTCACCTCGGTTGGCTGATATTTCCGCAATATAGTATTTGGTTTCTACGGTAATTGTTTTTTTTGGATCCAAGTTTTTGGCCCATTGTTTGTCAGGTTGAATGATTTGCTGTGTTTGGTTTTGTTGTTGGCCTGTTTGGGTCGTATGTTGCGGGGTTGTTTTGTTTTGTGATTTTTGGTTTGGTGTTGATTTTTTGGGGCCTGCGGCATTATTTTTTGTATGCTTGTTTTGGGTGATGTTTTGTTTTTGGTTTGTTTTTTGAGTTTCTTCCGGAGGGAAAAAATAAAAATATCCCAGCCACACGACAACGGATAATAATATTGCTAAAATTGTATTTCGATCCATTTTGCTTTTCCTATTTATTTTTTTTATTTATTTGTGTATTCATTTCTATTCTATTTTATTCAATTCAATTTATTTTGTTTCAATTTTGTTTTGTTTTTTTGGGAGGGGTGACTTGCTTCCGGTTCAGGAACAGGGTCATAGCCACTGCCTCCCCAGGGATTGCAGCGTGCTATACGCTTAATCCCCAGACCTAAGCCTTGTATAGGCCCCCATTTTTGTAAAGCCTCTCGCATATAATTGGAGCAAGTTGGTGTATAACGGCAGCTAGAAGGAAAAATCGGAGAAATGAAATAGCGGTAAAAATCAACCAGAACAACTAAAAATCGAATCGTCAGTTTTCGAATCATCGTGCGTTACGAATATTTTTGATTAGAATAGACACTTTGAAACACGGCCATTGATCCTGCAAGAAATAAGGGCCATATTTCCATATTTGTGTCCCATTGCTGGGCTGATATTTATATTTGTACACTTTATTTTAGATATTTCTATTGATTTTGTAATACTTGCTTTTTATTGAAATTCTATTTTTTCCTGTATTTGCCGCAATAATTGCTCCATAAGCCTTTTTCTTTCTTTATGCTCTGTTTGCTCTAAACAAACCCTGCCAATCAGTCCAATTACAATTTTTCGCGCCGGAGCTTTTTCGTTTCTGTTTTGACAATTCTGAAAGTCAGGAAAATTGTTTTCCTGATCAATTTCCCGCGCAATAGCTTTCAATATTCTTTTTATACGATTGCGTTTGGGTTTGCTTTTCAATCGGCCTGCTACTCCAAAAAGTATTTCTATTTGCATACTGCCGGAATAGTTTTTCCTAGTTGCTAAATGATCAGGTAATACAATGTATCGGCACAAAATATCTTTGTTTTGGAGCATTGCACCACGCGAAAAAAGCAATTTGATCCAGGCCCTGTCGCTTAAATGGGTATATGTTTTGCCGTTAATGGCCCCATACCTCCTTTAGCAATCTCTATTATTTCTATAAGAGACAAAATCGTCCATTGGTTCATTATTTGGATACAAGTCCTAGCCTAATTGGATGCTTTGCCGTATGTTTCATCTGAAACAGTCAATTTGTGACGTCCCTTGGCCCGTCTGCGCGACAATACCAATCTGCCATTTTTTGTGGCCATTCTAGCGCGAAATCCATGGGTTCTTCTTCGTTTTGTTCTACTTGGTTGAAATGTACGTTTCACCTTATTCTCCTATAATATGTAGATTATTGCAATGATTTATCGATGCTTTCTCAATAAATAGTTTCAGATATGAAAACTAGGCTTGTTCAGTCAAGTAAGTTTTCTTTGTTCCCAAATTTGGTGCGCCAAATACGATGAACGCACAAAAGGGCCGGAAAAAACAAGACAAAAACCTTCTTGTTTGGCCCAGGCTTCATATTGAGAAAAAGTCTCGTGAGTTACCGTTTGCGCGGCAATAAAACTTTTATCTGGGGGTAAATACTGACCTATTGTTAGGATTGTTGTTCCTGTATCCCGTATTCGGCGGATAAAATCATGCACTTCCTGCGCTGTTTCTCCCAGTCCGACCATAAATCCGCTTTTTACATAATTTTTTTGTTGTTCTTGAGCCAAAAATTGTAAAAAATTGAAGGAAATTTGAATATCTCCCTGGGGCCGGTATTTGGTAAACAAGCGCGGCACCAATTCCATATTGTGACTAAAAACATCTATTGGACTTTGGGCAATGGTCTGCCAGGATTGTTTATGTCCTTGAAAATCCGGCAATAAAAATTCCAAATAAAAATTTTGTTTTGCGTTCAAAAGTGCTTTTTGTTTTAGAAAAAAGGCCATTTCTGATAAATATTGCGCGCCTCCATCCGGCAAATCATCACGACTGACAGTTGTCAGCACTATGTGTGAAGATTTCATTTTTTGGATTGCTTGCCAGACCTGGTATTTTTCTTTGTTTTGCAAAGGCAAGGGCCGGCCATGTCGGATATTGCAATAGAGACAGTGTCGAGTGCAGACATCTCCCATTACCAGGATGGTGGCGACACCATGCGCAAAGCATTCTGCTTGATTGGGGCATCGGGATTCTTCGCAAACTGTGGATAAAGCACCCAGGCTGGTTGTTTTAAAAAATTTGGGCTCACTGGCCATTTTGAGTTTTTTCAATTTTGTATATTGCATAAGATTGGTTCGTTTCGCTATGGTCTGGTTTTTTGCTGAATACAATGTTTCAGTATTTGGATTATTTGCCAGGCAGACGGTATGGCGCGATTTGGGTAAGAAAATTGGTATTGTTGGAAAATATTTGTCATTGGATCAGAATCATTGCCGCATGGTATTATGGGAGCAAATAAATCCGGATCATTGTGATAATTCAACGCAAATCCATAATTGGTAATACCCTGGCGCACGCCTATTCCCATGGAACATATTTTTTTAAAGATCAAATGATTGTCTTTCGGCTGACTTTGCAGCCAAATACCTGTATACCCTTGTCTGCGTATTGCCCGCAGCCCAAAAATACGCAAAGACATAAGCAAAGCTTTTTCTAAAAGGGAAAGGAAATCCTGGGCAGTGTCTGCGATCTGTGCTAATGAAACAATTGGGTAACAAACAATTTGTCCAGGGCCATACATTGTCAATCGACCTCCTCGACGTACTTTTTGAATAGGGATG
>CAZCVM010000064.1:0-9037 GCA_964501965.1 uncultured Leptospiraceae bacterium
CTAACAGTCGATCAGTTGGAACAAAAAAAAATTGATAAAAATAAGAAACATGATATAGATATTATTGTTGATCGGATTGTTGTTAAACCGAATATACGTTCCCGTTTAGCAGATTCTATAGAAATTGCCTTGCAGCATTCCAAAGGCAATTTGCTTGTTTTGAGTCAGGACAATAGTTCTGATTCAAATCAAAAAGAAGATCATTGGACACAAAAACTTTTTTCTACTTCCCTGTCCTGCAATCAATGCGGTTTGTCCTTTCCTGATTTGGAGCCGCGCAGCTTTTCTTTCAATTCTCCGCATGGGGCTTGTACGCATTGTGATGGCCTAGGGGTTATCATGGATTTTGACACAAATCTTATTGTCCCTGATCAAACAAAAAGCATTTTGGAAGGTGCTATTCGTCCCTGGGGCACGCCGCCTCTGGCTCCCTGGTATATGAGCGCAATTCGGGCATTAAAGGACCATTATGGTTTTTCAGAAAACTCTGCCTGGAAAGATTTACCGCAAAATATTCAACAAAAATTTTTGTACGGCACGGATAAAGAGAAATTGACATTTCGTTGGGAGAAAGATGAGGGCAGTTTTGATTTTCAACGAAGTTTTGAAGGAGTTGTGCCCAATTTGCGTAGACGCTACAAAGAAACAAAATCCGATTCAATGCGTCAGGAATTCCATAAATATATAACTTCAAACGATTGTCCGGTTTGTAAGGGCAGTCGTCTGCAACCGTTTCCGGCAGCCGTTCGTTTGGCTGATCAACATACCATAACCCAGATAACCCGCCTGGATGTGCAAGACGCGTTGGCATTTTTTTCCAATCTAAAATTGACCTCAACAGAAAACACCATTGCTATAGACATCATCAAAGAGATCACAAATCGTTTGCGTTTTTTGAATGATGTAGGATTGTCTTATCTTACAATGGATCGAAAAGCAGGTACGCTTTCTGGCGGTGAAGCGCAAAGAATCCGTTTGGCTACCCAGATTGGATCAAAGCTTATGGGAGTGTTGTATGTCCTGGATGAACCAAGCATTGGTTTGCATCAGCGTGATAACGCGCGATTGATTAAGACTTTGCGGGAGTTGACAGATTTGGGCAATACTGTGATTGTAGTGGAGCATGATCAGGAAACTATTTTGGCAGCGGATCATATCATTGATCTGGGGCCTGGAGCGGGAGTGCATGGCGGTGAAATCATGGCGCAAGGTACACCAAAGCAAATATTGAAAAACAAAAAATCATTGACAGCCAATTATTTGACTGGTCAAAAGAAAATGCCTATTCCGGCGTCACGTAGAAAATTGACCAAAAAAATTTTACGAATTGTTAATGCTCATGAAAACAATCTGAAAAATATTGATGTTACCATTCCCTTGGGCGGTTTTGTTTGTGTGACTGGAGTGTCAGGTTCTGGTAAGTCATCCTTAATCAATGAAATATTGTACAAAAAAGCCGCGAATGTGCTGATGCGTGCGCAGCAAAGGCTCGCTAAATGCGATACAGTTGAGGGGTTAAATCATTTGGACAAGGTGATAAATATCGACCAAAGCCCTATTGGTCGTACTCCTCGATCCAATGCCGCGACATACACAGGTTTATTTACTCCGATAAGAGAATTGTTCTCAAGACTTCCAGAATCAAAAATGCGCGGTTATAAACCAGGAAGGTTTTCATTCAATGTTGCTGGCGGTCGTTGTGAATCATGCGAAGGCGACGGTATAAAAAAAATTGAGATGCATTTTTTGCCGGATGTGTATATTACCTGTGAGGTTTGCCAGGGTCGGCGTTACAATAAGGAAACCTTGGAAGTTCGTTATAAGGGAAAATCTATTTATGATATTTTAGAAATGAATGTTGAGGAGGCATTGAATTTTTTTGATGCTATTCCAGCGGTGAGAAATAGGTTGGAGTTGCTGCGTGATGTGGGATTGGATTATATCAAAATTGGTCAACCGGCAACGACATTGTCCGGTGGCGAAGCGCAACGAATCAAACTTGCCACTGAGTTGGCAAAAAAGGCAACCGGAAAAACTTTATATATTTTGGACGAGCCGACCACTGGCTTGCATTTTGAGGATATCAAAAAACTATTGCAAGTTCTTGATCGTTTGATAGGTCAAGGAAATACAGTCATTATTATCGAACACAATTTGGATGTCATAAAATATGCGGACTGGATTATTGATATGGGCCCTGAGGGGGGACATGGCGGCGGCAAAGTCATTGCCGAAGGGACGCCGGAGCAGATAGCGTCGATGAGTCAATCTGTAACAGGGCAATATTTGAAACATGTTTTACAATAGATTTCTAAATAAATTATTTGGTGCCTTATTTTTTTTCCTGCTATGCGCAGTCTGGGCGTTTCCAGATAAATTGCATGGTCGTATTTCTATCCGTTCAAATATTACAAAAAAAACAGACGCAAAAGAGCAAAAAATAAAATCAGATGATCATTCGTCCAAATCGCCGCTGATAGAAATGGATTGGAATAAGCTTCTTGATAGAATAAATAAAAAAAATAGAAAGAAATTCAGTTCTCAAAAAAGTGATCCAGAAATAATCCTTGAATCAGCTGATCAGGGTAAATTTATTTCCATCTCCCGTAAAGAAGGCAATATTTTAGAACTTCATGGTCGGGTACTTTTAACAATTGGTGACCGTAGTATTTTTGCCAATTTTATAACCATAAATATGCGAAAGCAAGAAATTTTTGCCAGTGGAGAAGTGTGGCTCAAAGAAGAAGACCGTTGGATACAAGGACAGGATATGTACTTTGACCGCAACCGCAATGTCGGAGTATTGTACAATATCAAGGGATACATGAAACCCTTTTTGTTTCAGGGCAAAAAAATCCGGCAAATCAATCGCGAGTTATCTATTCTTGATCAAGGCTCTATGACTACTTGCGATTTGAAATGCCCGCATTATACATTCAAAGTAAAAAAATTGTGGATTTACGGTGACCGAAAAATATTTGCCCATCATGCGACTTTGTACATTGGCCAGATACCGATTTTTTATTTTCCATTTTTTTATCAAACAATGGAAGGGGCCGGCATTATTACCCAATTGGGGCAAAGTGACCGCCAGGGTTTTTATATGCAAAACACAGTAAATATACCGTTTCATTTTGGAACAGAATCAAGCAGCCATTTAGAGACAAAATGGATGGTTGATTTTTATCAGCGAATGGGGGAATACGCCGGTTTTCAGGGCAACTGGAAATCAGATAAAAACAAATTTTTTATCCGTAGTGGATTTGCGAGACACCTTCCTGTTGACTATGATTCCAATAAGCAGCAATTTTTCAATGTTTATCAAGATGATCAATTGTTGACTCAATATTGGTATAGTTTGAAAACCCGGGCCAATATCCGGCTATTTCGCGATCCATGGGGTGAGCACAGTTTGAGCTTTGATTTGGATTGGTACAATCATTCCTATATGTTTCCATTTTTTGATCAACGTTATGAGCCGAGAGATACTGGTGATATGCTAAACAATTTATTTTCGCCCCAATCCTGGTCTACCCCATTGTACAATTTGAATTGGCTGCTGAATTATCAGCGCAAAACAGAAAATTCTAAGTTTTTGCTTTCTTTGCAAAAGCAATGGCAATGGGACCAGAGCAAAACTTTTTTGGATGATGAAGCATTGTATTTGCCGCTAAATGAAAAATTGCCAGTATTGCGTTTTGATTACAATGAAGATTTTGTTTGGCAAGTAATGGATTGGCAGCAGGTTTTTACTTTGGGAGCTCAGTTTACTGGAGAAAATGTGCGCAGTTATGATGCCTTGGGCGAACGGGTGCACAATTATTGGCAAAACAATGGTTTTGGATATATAGCTGGTACTTACAATTTTCTTTATTCGCTATTTGCGTTTACACCCAAAATAGGTTATGGTTGGAAAAAGAAGATCGCTTTTGACGGGACAATTGACCAGGATGAAGAAGCTGCTCGCAACAGTTATCATTATTATTCTACAGAAGTCAATCTCCGGTTGGGCAAAACTTGGGCCTATTTGGATAATGTCTACCATTACGAAAGATCGTTTGCTTCAGAAAAAACTGTGGAGCCTTTTTTTGATGAACGAAAGAATCAATGGAACTGGAATCTTTTTTTATCACCGAGCGAAGATATGGTTTTTCAGGCCCGTACTGCTTATGATATGAGGCCTGGTTTTTTGCGTGAACAGGATAGATGGAGTGATATCAAAACGCAATGGAATTGGACGATAGATTTTGTCCATGGAGTTGATACAGAACGCCGCTCTTTTTATAAAAAATACAGATTAATGTTTTCCCGATTGCATCTTGTAAACAACTACAATTATATTTTGCGTTACAATTTGCATGGCTTGAATGATTTATCCGTGGCTTATGAAATCGGCAATATATCCTGGAGTATTTTCAATCATATTAAATTGATTTCTGCTGGATTGCGTTGGCTGCATGATTTCAATAATACTTTGCGCGACAGGCTGTATTTTACCTGGGAAATGGATTTTGTTTTTTGGCATCACTGGGCTTTTGAAATGGGCGGAAACTCTTTGGTGGAGCAAGTATATCGCTACAGCAAAGATGTGCAGCCATTGCCGGATATACAAAATTCTATGAATATGTTAAATCGTGAGAAGCGCAATGAATCTCTATTTCGTCTGGACAATTTTTATGTGCAGTTGGTCCATGACTTGCATTGTTGGGAAATGGTGTTGGGATGGCGCATGAGTCATAGAATTGTACCTTTTGGAGTGTATCTGAACAATCGATTGTCCTATTATGAGCATATTGTTTACTTTTCTTTCCGTAGTAAACAAATGTCTTCTGTGGGAGTCGCGCCAACGGAAATCTATCGATTCAAGCCGGATGCCAATGATTACAATTAATTTTTGCTTCCCAGACAAACTTTTTTTGTATACATCTCCAAATTAATTTTTTTTTGTGGATGATTGCGTCAGATTGCAATATTTTGGATACTATGGTATTTAACAATACTTTGCGCTTGACAGAATGAATTTCTATTCTGTTTGTGCAATTTTGAAAAATAAGAGTATAATTTTCAGGAGTGGACTATGATTGCAGAAGAACTCTTTTCGGATCCGGATGATGAGGCAAATGATGATGAATACGATGAAGAGGGAAATCTAACTTCTGCCAGCTATGCATGTGAAGATTGTGATTATCGCTGGGATGTTATGAATGAAACAACCAATAGCTATGGTGAATTGGATGATGATGAAGTGGTTTGTCCGATGTGCGGCTCCACTCATGTTACTCAGATTTAGAGCCGGTTTTTTTTCCTTTACATTTAGACAGTAGCCGGATTTTCTTGGATTTTGTGGGCATTGTGTGAAACAATCTGTGGCGTATAGAGCAATGCAAATGTCTCGAGGGAGGAAAACGGGGGAGATATGTCGTTTCGACTATTTTTATTGACGATAATGTTTGTGATTGCCATTATCAATATGGCTTTGAATACCCATAGTGTAGAATACTATTTTTTATGGAGTAATGGAAAGTTGCCTCTTTCCGTCGTGGGCTTATTTTCTATGGCATACGGTGTTTTGACTGGTGTGTTGTATGTCGGTTATGTCCGGGCAAATCAAATCCAAAAAATCCAGCAAAAAAAGGAAAAAAAATAATTTTTTGGCGCATTCTAATATCGTTCACCTCTGTTTACAAATAAAATATGCAAATTTCGGCCCCACCTTATCCTGATACCCCGATGATGAAACAGTATTATGAAATCAAGGGCCAATACCCTGATGCAATACTGTTTTTTCGCATGGGCGATTTTTATGAAATGTTTTATGAAGACGCTCGGATTGCCGCAGATGTGTTGCAAATAGCTTTGACAGAAAGACAAAAAGGAGTTCCCATGGCTGGAGTTCCTTATCATGCGGCAGAACCGTATCTGAATAAATTTGTCCAGAATGGATTTAAGGTTGCTATTTGTGAACAGTTGGAAACCAAGCCGGATAAAGGCCAAAAGATTGTCCGTCGCGAGGTTGCCCGTATTGTTACGCCCGGAACTCATTTTCAAGATGACACTTTGAGTAGTTTTTTAATAAGTATTTATTGGGACAACCAGTACGCTGCGGCAGTGGTTTGTGATTTTTCATCCGGCGAAAGTTTTTTGCTGTATCAGTCTACCAAAGGAAAAAAAGATAGGCTGATTTCTTTTGTTCAAGATATCTTTAGTCAATATAGCAAAAGCGAATATATCCTGCCGGAAAAAAAACACAGCCAAGATTTGAAATTGATTTTGACAAACTTGGGCGTGTTGGTCAATACTATGGAAGGCTGGGTTTATGATGCCTCTTATACGCAGAGAACTATTTTAGATTTTTTTCATATTTTGACGATAGATAATTTGTGGCAATTGGAAAAAAGTGCGCATCCGGTAGCCGCAGCTTCCCTGGGTTCTTTTGTTCATTATGTCCAGCAAACACAAAAGCAATCTTTGACACATATACGGTTGCCCCGGATTGTGCAACAAAATTCATTTTTACAGATGAATGAAAGTGCTTTACGTTCTCTGGAACTGGTAGAAAATCAACAGGATGGATCTTCGCGGCACACTTTGTTTCATGTCCTGGATCATTGCTGTTCTTATATGGGTAAAAGACGTCTCAAGCAATCATTATTGCATCCTTTGATGGATATTTCTTTGATTGAGAAACGTCTGCAAACCGTGGATTTTTTCATTGCCCAGGAAAGCTTGCGCATGGATTTGCGGGAGCATTTGTCCAATATGCGGGACTTGGAAAAAATTTATAGTAAACTTAGTATGAATCGGGCATTGCCCGCAGATTTGGGCAATTTGCGGGATACACTTGCCCGATCATTGACAATCATTGAAATGCTTTCTTTGGATACTCTGGCAAAATACAATGCTATGTATATCAAGGAATGGATTCCAGCGAAATCCGATACAACTGACTTGCAGGATTTGTATCAAGCTTTGGAAACGCAAATTGTTTCCAATCCGCCATTAAATTTTGATGGCGATATTATTGCCAGTGGGCATAATGAACGAGTTGATCATTTGCGCCAAATTTCCAGAGGAGGCAAAGACTGGATTGCGCAATACCAACTTCAGGAACGGGAGCGATTGGGGATACATAATCTCAAGGTGAAATACAATAAGGTTTTTGGGTATTTTATTGAGATATCTAAAGGACAAATTCAGGCTGCTCCCAAAGATTATGAACGCAAACAAACTTTGGTCAACGCCGAGCGTTTTACCACGGAAAAACTCAAAGAATTTGAACGTGATATTTTGAGTGCTGATGATGAGTTGTTCCAGTTGGAAAAAAAAATCTTTGCTGAGATTGTGGCAAATGTTTTGGTTCATGCCCGTTCTATCCAGTCTTTAGCTGATTTTTTGGGTTTACTGGACATGTATTTATCTTTTGCTGATCGGGCAAGCAGATACAACTATTGCCGTCCGCAACTGATACCGGAGCCATTCATCGACATTGCCGGCGGACGTCATCCTGTGGTAGAGCATTTTTTAGAATCCGGCCAATTTGTTCCCAATGATTTGCAAATGGATTCTGGAGAAAAAAATATCGGAATCATTACTGGCCCCAATATGGCAGGTAAATCCACTTTTATCCGCCAAGTAGCTTTGATTTGTATTATGGCACAAATGGGAAGTTATGTACCGGCTGATCACGCGGTATTGGGAATATGTGATAAAATTTTTACCAGGATAGGTGCTTCTGATAATCTTGCCCGCGGTCAGTCCACTTTTTTACTGGAAATGCAAGAAACCGCAGTCATATTGAACAATTATACTCGACAAAGCCTTTTGATTTTGGATGAAGTGGGCCGGGGAACCAGTACTTATGACGGCATGTCCATTGCATGGAGTTTGTTGGAATACCTTTCTAGAAATAAACTCATGCCGCGTACTCTTTTTGCCACGCATTACCATGAACTCACGGCTATGGCGCAAAAAAATGGTATTTTCAATTTGACTCTGTTGGTTGAAGAGTTGGATAACAAAATCACATTTTTGCGTCAAGTTGTGCCTGGAGCAGCGGATCGTTCTTATGGTATTCATGTCGCCCAACTGGCAGGCATACCGTTTGCGCTGATTAAGAGAGCTTACCAGATATTGCAGCGTTTGGAAGAAGGAAACGAGCAAAAAGACAAAAATCAATTAAGTCTTTTTGCGGTTGCGCAAAACGAAATTATGGTGAATACCAATGAAACAATAAACGAAACTATGGATGTAAATACATTTCCAGCGCAAACAAATGACTTTCAACAACCAGCTATAAAAACCAGCAATACATGGCTTGAAAATTTTGATCCAACATCCGAAATTTTAAGTGAATTGGAAAACATCTCTTTGGATGAAATAACCCCTCTCCAGGCCTTACAAATGATCGGTAAATGGCAAATACAATTGCGCGATTCCCAATCCAATGAAACAACAAATTGATATTTATTATTTTGCGATTGCGAAAATAAACCGAAAATATAAACATTGTCAGCATAAAAATATGAAAGTACATAAAAAGAAATGAACCAATTTATTTTCATGTTCTCTAAAATACACTATGGATACTATAATAATTATGAATAATTTTAAAATACACAATTTTTTTATTATATTTTTTGTATGGACAATGATTTCTTGTTCTGGCAATCTTTTTGAAAACGTAAATAAAGACGGCGAGTCTTTTCCCGGAAAAGAGTCTGCCCGCGCGTTAACTGAGTTGGGTGATATTGCCTTTTCTAAAGCTGACTATGCGAAAGCGCAGGATTATTATGCGCGAGCTATACAAAAAGATCCCCAATACGCGCCGGCAGTGGAAGGTAAAGTATCTGTAACAATGAAGATATACATGGAAACAGTAAATCCGGGAACTGATTATACTTCGTATATTAATAGCCGTGTCGGAAGTTTGTCACGCTCTTTGAATCGGGCAAACGCATCTTTATCCTCTAGTGAGACCAATAATGAGCCAAATGATAGCCTAAACCAACTGCCATGGCCATGGGCTGGCATCACTTTG
>CAZCVM010000065.1:0-5626 GCA_964501965.1 uncultured Leptospiraceae bacterium
CAATTTTCCTATGCCCATTGACATTTACTATGACATGGAAAATTTCAATGTCAACGCAAAGTTTAAGCATCTGTTGTCGCTAATATTGGGAGATCCTTACAAACTACCGCGCCGCATCGAATTTGAACAAGTTATTCCCGAATAATCAACTGAATCATCAGCCAATTATCCATCAATTATTGATGAATAATTGACTGATGATTGTCTGAAGCAATATTTTTTTTGCTATTCTTTACAATCGAGTCATTTTTTTTGGTCCAAAAATCTATCAAGCAGACAAAATAAAGGATCGTATGGATCAGCAAAATCAAACCAACCAAATAAAAAATATTGCTATCATTGCTCATGTAGACCATGGCAAAACCACACTCATGGACGCGATTTTGCGCCAAACAGGCACTTTCCGCGAAAACCAGCAAGTAGCGGAACGGATCATGGATTCCAATGATCTGGAACGGGAAAAAGGTATCACTATCTTTTCCAAAAATGCTTCTTTCTTCTACAAAGACTACAAAATCAATGTCGTGGATACCCCTGGTCATGCTGATTTTGGCGGCGAAGTGCAGCGAATAATGAAAATGGTTGATAGTGTATTGCTGCTTGTTGACGCCTTTGAAGGCCCCATGCCCCAAACTAAATATGTATTGAAAAATTCTTTAGAACTGGGCCTGAAACCTATTGTTGTCATCAACAAAATTGACCGGCCCAATGCCAGGCCCAAAGAAGTCGTGAATATGGTTTTTGACCTATTTATTGACTTGAACGCAAATGAAGAGCAAATGGATTTTGCTGTAGTGTATGCGTCCGCCAAAGACGGATATGCCAAACACGAAATAAATGAAAGCAGCCAGGACCTCATCCCATTATTTGACACCATCCTCAAAAAAGTACCAGATACAACCGGCGACAAAGACAAGCCCTTCCAATTTCTTACATCCGCCATAGAATATGACAATTATTTAGGACGCATGGGAACCGGAAAAATCCACAATGGCATTGTCCGGCAAGGCGATGAAGTATTGCTGTTAAAACGTGACGGCGAAAGGCTTTTGTACCGGATCAGCAAATTGTTCACCTACAAAGGATTGCAAAAAGATGAGATTAAAATAGCTCAGGCAGGAGATATTGTGACCATTGCTGGATTGGAGCATATTGATGTGGGCGAAACCGTGGCAGATAGGGAAAACCCGTTCCCATTGCCCTTGATAGCAATTGACGAGCCAACTCTGTCCATGACATTTATGGTCAATGACTCCCCATTTATGGGGAAAGAAGGAAAATACGTGACCTCCCGAAATTTGTGGGATCGGCTACAAAAAGAATTGCAAACAAATGTCAGCATGCAAGTCGAAAAAACTGGTGAAAGAGACGCGTACATTGTCAAAGGACGCGGTGAATTGCAATTGGCAATTTTGATAGAAAACATGCGCCGCGAAGGCTTTGAATTTCAAGTATCCAAGCCACGAGTCATTTACCGTGAGTTGAACCAAAAAAAAACAGAGCCAATAGAATTGGCGATTATTGATGTGGCAGATGAATTTACCGGCACAGTCATAGAAAAACTCGGTATCCGCAAAGGCGAAATGATCAACATGGTCCAAGGAAGCGACGGATACACCCGGTTGGAGTTCAAAGTGCCCGCACGCGGGTTAATCGGTTTTCGCAATGAATTTATGACCGAAACTAGAGGCACAGGTATTATCAATCACAGCTTTTATGAATATGAATATTTCAAAGGCGAAATACCCGGACGCAGTCGAGGCGTACTCGTGGCACTGGAAGCCGGCCATTCTGTGGCATACGCCCTGGACAATTTGCAAGACCGAGGCACAATGTTCATTGGAGCCGGTGTCGAAGTATATGAAGGAATGATCATCGGTGAACACAACCGCGATACTGACCTGGTTGTCAATGTATGCAAAACAAAAAAATTGACCAATATTCGTGCTTCCGGCTCCGACGATGCTGTGCGCCTGACTCCGCCTAGAGATTTCAGCCTGGAACAGGCCCTGGAATACATTGGCGATGATGAGCTACTGGAAGTCACTCCCAAATCTCTGCGCTTGCGCAAAAAACTTTTGAAAGCATTGGACCGCAAACGGGTTTCCAGATAATGGAAACCCTGTTCATTTGGGAGGGAAAGAAAATAAATCTCGATCCAGCAAATGACTGGCTGTTACATTTTGCAAAGCATGCAACAAATTGGCTTTGACTTGCGGATTTTGCTTTTCCATATCAGCGAGCATTTGTTTCATTTTCTGCCTCTGACCGCCATCTTTCAACACAATATGAGGACAGCTATATTGCAGCACCGGAATATTTTTTTTTCGCGCATATATTTTAATGTCCTTTTCAGCCACATATACCATGGGCCGGATCACATTAAATTGTTGATCATTTGTCCGGTATATGGGAGACATGGATTTTATCTGACCAGCGAAAAACAAATTGAGCAACAGGGTTTCCAATAAGTCTTCCCGATGATGACCCAGCGCAATTTTTGTTATGCCTTTTTCCCGCGCAAAGCCATAAATTGTTCCGCGTTTAATGCGTGCGCAAAAAGAACAATAAGAAGAACCAGCACGCATAAATTTATTTGACAAGTCTTCTATAGATTTTGCGACAATATCCAATTGTATTTGATTGATACGGCAAAAATCCTCCAATGGAGCCAGTTGATTTTCATATTCACCGGTCATTATGTGAAATGCAGAAAAATGAAACGTGATAGGCAACCTCTTTTTCAATTCCTGAAGCATATACAAAAGCACCCAGGAATCTTTGCCACCGGAAAAAGCCACCAAAATATGATCCCCGTTTTGGATCATTCCAAACTCATTTACTGCCCGAACGATCGGCGTATAAACCTTTTTCTTGGCGAATGTTCTCATAATAAATTTATCAAATTCTATTTGATGGATAACTTTTTCCTGTATTCCATTTTTATTACTTTCACGACTTCAATAGTAAAGTGCAACTTTATCAAGTTTTTTTTCTTTGTTTTACTTGGAGACAAGCTCTTTTTGGCCATCTTTGAGCACTTGCGTCGCTTTTGCGGCAGCCACGCTATCAGCCAGATTGTTTGCGATCAACAAAGCCCGCTTCGCATAAAAAATACTTTTTTGCCGATTGCCTTGGGCAAGATAAATTTTCGCAAGCAAGATATAATCATACACCAGATATCGGGGATAGACTCCCTTTTTATCCAGCTCTATCGCCCTGGTCAATATTTTTTCGGCATCCTGGTATGCCTGCTGTTGCAAATAAATGTATGCCATATTGTACCAGGTATAAGACTTTGTCTGCGAATTTTTACTTGCTTCGGCTTTTTCCAAAAAAACCATAGCTTGCTTGTATTTTTTTTCCTGTCGCAATAAATATCCTTTGTAGGCATACGCTTTGTACAATGGCTCTTTGTCTGTGTATCCTTGCTGATATGCTGCCAAAAAAGCGGCAATAGACTGATCAATATTCTTTTGAGCCTGGTCCAAATTTCCTTTTTTGATCCAATACAGCGCGGTTTGGACATACACTTTGCCCATATCCTGACGCAAAGAAAAATCCTCAGCTATAGCGGCAGCCTGCTCAAATTGTTTTTGCGTTTCAGAGTCATTGCCCATCCGTATATAAGTTGCCGCCAAGTTTAAGCGGCATTCTATCAATGTAGATAAATCATCCAATAACGCCAACCTTTGACATGCGTCTTGATAAAATCGGATAGCAACGGCATGATCACCAGCCCGGCTCATCTGATTGGCCTGGGTCATCAAGTCAACATATTCCTGTTTTTTCAATTGGAATTTTGTGGGACTGCTTCCGCCGCATCCTTGAAATAATAAAAGAAATAGAAGATGAGATACAAAAATAAATAAAAAAGACAACCTTAAAAACATAAATCCATTTCCTCTAATTCTATAAATCTCTGGTATCGATTTGCTGCATCCGTTGGCTGGAATCAGGAATTTTTGCCTTCGGTGCGATCATTTTGTACATAGAACCTTGCTTTGTCTCCTGTAGCATCTGCTTTACATTTGTTACCGACGCTTGCGAATCATGGACCATCTTTCTCATTTCTGGAGAACTTTTTGCCAGAGCTTCCGTTATTTGCGCGACATTCTGTGTTATGCGCCTAATATTGACCAACATTCTTTGCGCATCGCTATCTGGCTTTTTGATTTCCATGCTCATAGCCTTGGCATTTTTGACAATTACACTGACATCATCCAAAATTGCTAAAATCTTTTTGTTCATGTCTTCGCCCTTATCTTTTAGCTGTCCCTTTGCCAATTGCTTTTTGATATTCTCATCATCTTCTGAAGGGATAAACTCCCTGATATACAATGGCTTGTCCTCTCCGTCCTCGGAAACGATTTCCAATTGTTTGCCGCCGATAAAAGAACCTGAAGCAACCTTGATATATGTTTGACCACGCATTTGTTTTAAAAATCGCGGATATATTTCAAAGCGAATCCGAATCATTCCTTTGGAGGACAATGCAATATGCGTCACATACCCCACTTCAATGCCTTTGATAAAAATCCGCGTAGCCGGAGAAATACCATCTCCTCTATTTAAGTATGTGTACTTGGGAACCATTTTTACAAACAATTTTTTATCTTTGATGATATAAAAACTAGCAACAATTAAAATAAAAAAGGACACCAGGATAAATATCCCAGCCATCTGATACATTCCGGAAAACCGCATCCTCATTGCTATCTGCCTCCTATTTGTTCTTTTTTGTCATTTTTCACTACTTCGATTTTTTGATTGCTCAGCCTTAGCACTTTATCCGGTTTCAATCCAAGCACATCATTATCTTCTTTGCACAATATTAAGCCGATATTTGACAGGTCCATTCTTTCCAATAAAAAATCACGCAAAAGAAATCCAAGAACATGATTCAATTGAGTAAAAATTTCATCTATCACAATCAAAGAATTTTTTTCTTTGAACGTCATCATTATGGCCAAAAGATTCCTTTCCTCCATGGACAAACGCGAAGGACGCCAGTCAGCTTTGTGATCCATATTCATTAATGCCAAACGTTCTTGAACAATGCTGTAAATTTGCTCTTCCGAATAGTTGGCCCCAGCTCGATAAGGCAATGCCAGGTTTTCGTACAAAGTCAAGTTTTCCTGAGCTTGCAATCCCTCCAGCATATAACTGATATCCGCCCTTTGGTCAAAAAAACTCTGATCTAATGAATATGAAAACAATTTACGTTGATAATAAACCTTTCCCTGAGACGGTTCCAAAAGTCCTGAAATAAGTTTCATAAAAGCGGTCTTGCCACTGCCGACATCTCCTTCCAGAACAGCGCATTCACCGGCATTGACGGTAAAATTGACATTTTTAACCAGAATTCCACCGTCAAATTCATGGGACATATTTTCTACACGAAGTAAACTCATAAATAAAATATCCCTGCAAAAAAAATGTCAATGATCAATGTATAAGCAATGCTAATCATTACCGTTCGTGTCGCGGCCTGAGGGATTTCCGTTGTAGATATTTCTACCTTCAATCCTTCACGGATGGAAACAATCGCAATAGTCATTGCAATGCTAAAACTTTTCAATATCAATAAAACAATATCAATGATAGAAATATTCAAAAGTTTTAG
>CAZCVM010000065.1:5636-6883 GCA_964501965.1 uncultured Leptospiraceae bacterium
AGAAATATTCTCGACAAATCCCTGCAACAAAAAATGAAAGTTGATATAAGTGATCGCGCGGGCCATTGCGAAACCGCCCAGCAAAGAGAAAAAAATAAAAATAATATTCAAAGAAAACAACGAAACCACCATGCCCCAAATCCTTGGAGCAAACAGATAGACCACTGGATTGATACCGGTAGCTATCAGCATATCAAATTGACCAGCCACGCGCATACCTCCGAGTTCAGTGGTGATTGCGGTCGCGCTCCTGCCGATGACTATAAACGCCACAATCATTGGTCCCACTTCTCGAAAATTTACTACTACAAGAATTGTGCCGATCAGTTTTTCTCCGCCCACCTGGGGCAATTGATTCATAGTCTGAATGATAATAATACCGCCAATAACCAGAGAAATAATAACAATCAGCCGCACAGCCTGCACGCCGGTAAAATATATTTGCTTAAAAAAATTGCCCCAAAAAACCCGGCGTTGGTATTTAGATGCCAAAGGAAAAGCTATGAACGCGGCCAAAAAAAGAGAACCAAACATACCTGCATCAGTAAAAAAATTCGCAAATCGGTATCCTATTTTCTTAAAAAAAACCAACGTCTTCTCCCTTGATCCGCACACTCTCTGGCCGTCATACTGTTTATGGAGACTCTACGATCAAACAATAATTTCCTTCGCTATCAAAAAAGAAAAAACCCTTACCAAAACTAGTTTGCTCCGGTGATGAATCAATGCTCATGCCCCGATCCAAAAGGTCTTTGTAAGCTATAGCCGCGCTAGGAACCCAAAATACCAGTCTAGGCACCATATCCGGCATTGGCTCCTTATCTTTTTTCCCGGAAATTAAATGGATATTGTTATCAAAACGAACAATGCGCTCATTTTCATATTCAACCACAAAATTGAAAATTTCCTGGTAAAATTTTTTCGCTCGTTGAATATCCGCCACTGGTAATTGAACCTGAATGTTTTGTAAAAAAACAGGTTTATGTGCCATAATATCTATTATCCTTTGTTTGATTGCAATTCTAAAATCGGCAAACCCTGTTGAATACAATAGGCTTTTAGTATATTGCGCAATAAAAATGCTATCGTTACCGGACCGACTCCGCCGGGCACAGGAGTATACGCGCCCACCATACTATATATATCAGGATGCGCATCACCGACAATTTTGCCGTCCTGCTTGACAATACCCGCGTCAATGACCGTCAAATCTGGATTTTGAGCAGCCGACACAAGACGCGGATCAA
>CAZCVM010000065.1:6893-7471 GCA_964501965.1 uncultured Leptospiraceae bacterium
CGGCCACTCCTGTGCCGGACACCACAACATCCGCGCCAACCATTTCCCGCGCTAAATCAACTGTGTATTTATCGCACATTACCACTGTAGCACCGTCATTTTGCAGCATAATTGCCAATGGCCTTCCAACAATCATTGATTGACCAATCACTACTATTTTCTTTCCCCGCAAACCGCTAATATTGCCATCTTTTGGATACACAGTATCCAAAAGATGCGCAATGCCCCAGGGGGTACATGGATGCAAATACGGCACATGACTTCGCATGGTGACTCGGCCCATATTGACTGGATGAAAGCCATCCACATCTTTGCATGGTTCCACGGCTTCGATGATAAAATCAACATTAATATGCGGCGGCAAAGGCAATTGAATCAAAAATCCATGAATGGCTGGTGATGAATTGAATTCCTGGACCAAAGCCAACAACTGGTCGGTGGAAATGTCCGACGGCAATTTTTTTTCCGTAGTTTCAATACCGGATTCATGACAGGCAAGCAATTTGTTTTTCACATACACAGAAGAGGCTGCATGATCGCCCACTTGAATCACAGCGAAATGCGGCCTGATTTGCAGC
>CAZCVM010000065.1:7481-9015 GCA_964501965.1 uncultured Leptospiraceae bacterium
GATCTTTGATTGTTCGCGCAATGGCTTTGCCATCGATTATTTTTGCCATGCTAACTCCCATGCAATGGTTGTTGTGCGGAGTATCCAAACACTCCGCACAATACTGTTCGCTTTATATACCCCTAAAAGCATGTTACCTTGGTAAATCGCTTTTTTTATGGCAAGAATAATATTTTTTTGGAAAATCAGGCAGCCTCTATTTATTAATTAAATTCAAAAATAAAATTCAAAGAATTTTTCAAATTTTTAGGTAACCATTGGTAACCATAAGATTATTCTTTATCAGTTTTTTCCGTTTTTTTGTTTTTACGTGAAAACAATGAGCGTATCCGTTTTCTCTGCCACCATACAATCCACAGCAAAAGAAGAAGCGGCAAGATCACAATAAACGCGTAAAATACAATCAGTGTAAACTGAATCGCATGGATAAAGGCATTGCGAAAATCCGGCAAATCCCATGAAACCGGTTGAGCAGGTCCTTCGATCCGCACATACAATTTGGCCCACTGAATAGCATCTTGAATTTTAATTTTCTCAAATTTAGCTTTATCTTCGTTGTCCTCGTTTTTTTCCAATAATCTTTCTACCTGAACAATGGATTTGCGGTCTACCTTTTGCATCAAGTTGGCTTTGCGCTGCTGCCGTTTCTTTTCACGAGCAAGCTTGATCTCTGACCAGGTAAATCTATTTGTATGATCCACAACCTGGATATTTTCCGAAATCAATTTGCCGATTTTTTCAATTTGGATCAGCACTTGCAGCAATTTTTCTTTATTTATATGCAATTCAGAATAAACATAGGGCTTTGTGATTTCCCAATAACCACTGGATTTTTTGACAAAACCATATTTGCCGGCCAATTCCAAAAGCAGATTGCGGCTTTGGATCAAATCTTTGGTTTTGAAAGTCAAATGCACTTTGTACTCCAGGTATCTGCCGTCAATTTTTTGTATTTTCTGCAAAAGTGTTGCAGTCATATTTGATTGCGGATTCTGGGGTCTGTCCCTGGAAATTCTTTCCTTCTTGAAAGATCTAGCAACAGAAGACTCATTAAGAGGGCTAATGTCGGATTTGTCACGGACTTTCCTTTGTGCGCTGCTTTTAGAGGCTAAGCTATGGTCCTTATTACCCGAATCATTTTGTTCTGATGAATCGCTTTTGCCGCACCCGGCTAGCAACAGCATTATGAAAAAAAATAGCACAGCAGATGCCACTTTTTTTTGCATTGTATGTTTTATTTTCATGCTTTTTTTCCTTTAGAATAATAAATTTGGCAGTAAATTCATTTGATCTCATTCATCTGTTTCCAAAATTTCAACAAACAAAACCGGCAGAATATTTTAACCATGGCAATTTAGACAACAAAACCCATTATACAGTTGAAAAAAAAACAGATTGGTCTTGCCCGCTGACTTAGGAAATCCTAATGATTTGTAATTTGTTTTGACAAGAAAAAAACACTCTCTTTACTTGTCCTTACAAGAAAAAAACAAATACAGAGCTACCAGGGAGTGTTGCCATGGATCCAAATCAA
>CAZCVM010000066.1:0-8878 GCA_964501965.1 uncultured Leptospiraceae bacterium
TATTGATCGGCTAGGTACTTTGTTATATTTCCTGGCTTGATTTTAATAAAACACAATACAGAAGTGGCCGCGCAACAGGCCGCTTTTTTTTTATAGGATTACTGATTAATCACTTAATTCATCATGATTAATAATCTTAGTGAATATGGAAAACAAATAGTTTTGTATTCCATAGCTATCTTAAAAAAACGTTCTTATCATTAATAATTTTTTCAAAATTAGTAAGATCACAATAATAAGATATTAGTAAGATCACAATAAGCAAACTATACGCACACAGAATTTTTGAATGTGGGAACAAATCCAAGTTTGCGATGTATTTGCAATTTATCGCGTAGCAGCAGAGGATTAATAAAATGCATGATCATATCATTATGTTTACATTTGTTGCCGCAGCTTCCCTGGGCGTTGTATTATTATTAATATCCATACGTACAGGCATTTCCGCAATTATCTTGTTTTTATCCGGTGGGATATTGGTTGGACCGTATGGCCTAAATTTATTGGATCCAAAGGTGCTGGGGGACGGTCTCAATACCATTGTGTCTTTGTCGGTTGCGCTAATTTTGTTTGAGGGAGGTTTGACCCTCAATATTCGGGATTACAAGCAAGTTTCCAGGGAAGTCATTGGCCTGTTGACTAAAGGTGTTTTGGTTACCTGGGTTGGTACAGCAATTGCTATACATTTTATATTTTCTTATGAATGGGCATTCTCCTTTGCTGCTGCAAGTCTGGTCATTGTTACTGGGCCCACAGTGATTGGCCCCCTATTGCATCGAATCGGTGTGCGCAAAAAAATCCACAATATTTTGTATTGGGAAGGCGTGCTTATTGATCCCATTGGTGTGTTTATCGCACTTTTGTGCTATGAGTGGATTGTAAGTTCTGGCAGTCCGTCAGCGTTTCTCAATTTTGTTTCCCGGTTTTTACTTGGTTCTGTTTGGGGTGTTGGTTTTGGCATGCTGTTGCATTTTATTTTAAAAAGGGAATGGGTTTTTAAGGAAAATATCAATATTTTTGTTTTGTCCATGGCTTTGGTAAATTTTAGTATAGCGGATTTTTTTCTCAAGGAAACTGGTTTGTTGAGTGTGACGATATCCGGTTTGGTTTTGGGGTATAAGGGCAGCCCCTATTTGCGCCGTTTGGTAGAATACAAAGCCGAGCTAAAAGATTTTTTGATCGGTCTATTGTTTATTTTGCTGGCAGCCAATTTGAACTTAAAAGGATTTTTGGAATTTGGGCCGTCTTTATTGCTATTGTTGGGCATCGTTATTTTGATTATTAGACCACTGAATATCGCAGTTTCTACTTACAAATCCAATCTTCATATTAAAGAAAAGATCTTTTTGAGCTGGATTTCTCCTCGCGGTATTGTCGCGGCTTCCATGGCATCATTGTTTGCGATCAATCTTGCCCGTCATGGTTCTTTACACGCACCGTTTTTGGAAGCTTTTACATATTCTGTGATTATTCTGACAATTTTGTTACAGGGTTTTTCGGCAAAATCATTGGGAAATTTTTTGGGATTGTTGGAAATACAGCCAAGAGGCTGGTTAATCATTGGGGGAGGATCTTTTGTCCGTATTTTAGCGCAAAAAATGCAGCAAAATCAAATCCCTGTGGTTATTTTGGATAAGAATATGGCGGATATAAAGGCTGCGCGAAAATTGGGTCTGACAGCAATGTACGAAGATGCATTGACCATTAATCCGGAAAAGTATTTGGAATTGTCAGGTATCGGTACTGTTTTAGCTGTAACGGAAAATGAAGAGCTCAACAAAATTTTGTGTCAGCGGTGGCATCAAATTGATAAAAAAACAACTTTGTACTACTGGGAAAGCAGTGAAACTGTCCATGATAGTGAGCCGGATATGCAGCCTGGTATACCGATATGGGCTGGAATAAATATGAAGTTTATGAAAAGTATGGCCTCTGTCAATCCAAACGCTATCATTTCGCATGATTTATCTATCAGCGGCAATGATACTTTAGCATTTACCGATAACAATAAACAATTTTTACAAAATGCTATTTCCGAAGATCAAGAACCGGTTCTGGCAATATTTGCGAGTGAAGACGATAAATGGAGACCCTGGGAGGCAGTGGCACCTAAAGAGGATATTTTGCTTGCTAAATCAAAGGCTAGAAAACAGGAAAAAGTCATTGTTTGGACAGTGAAAAAATCCAAAGCCAAATCAACTTTGCCAGTACAGCCTCATTGGATATTGTTTAGTAAAGAAGAAAACCTGTTTCAATTGTATGACGATATGTTGCAATTGGTTGTCCCTGATTATCCTGATTTGCAGCATAAGAAAATGCTGGAAGATTTTATCGCGCGGGAAAAAGAATTTTCTAGCTTATTGGGACATAAAATTGCTATACCGCATTGCTATTCTGAGGTGTTAAGCAAACCCATAGTAATAGTCGCCAGAGTTTTGCCTCAAATATTGTGCCCATTAACTAATGCGGAAATAGAATTGATATTTATGGTCATTAGTCCAAAGAATAAGCCTGTGGAACATCTGAATATGTTGTCTATGTTGGCTCATCTGATAAGTGATACTCCTAAAAGACAAAAAATGATGCAAGCGCAATCAGAGCAGGAAATGTATGAAATCATGATAGATTTTTAATATAGATTTTTAATTTTTTTTCAATAAATTTATAATCATGCAAAAAAAATTGTCTTTTTTTTATCTTGACCTCGTATAATTATTAAAACTTCATGCTTATTGAAAGATTTTTTAATTATTTTATCGTAAAAAGGAATGTAGAATGAATATACAAAACAGATTTCCCAAATTGTTGATAAGTTTTTCTTTGTTATTGGCTTTGCTAATTTTTAGCTCCCAAAGCTGCGGCAAAAAAGAACCCAAACAAGAAAAATTGGCTGGAACCATTACTTTTATAATGGGCAAGGTTTTTATTAATGATAAACCGGCTCAGATGGGACAAAAAGTTCATGCGCCGGATATCATCCGCACAGAAAAAAAATCCATGGCGCGGATTCAGTTCAATCAAGTAGCTTCTGTAACTGTTCGAAGTGCCAGTGAGCTAGTGATTAAGCAATTGGAGCAAAACGCGGCAATGGGCACTAAAATTAGGATGTACCAGGAAAATGGCTCCACCTTTCATAAGGTTGTACGCAAATCTACACCTGATTACAAAGTGCAAACACCTACTGCTGTTGCAGGGGTTCGCGGTACATCGTTTGAAATTGCCATGGATTCCCAGAAAAAGGGCCGAGTTCGGTTGTTGAGCGGTAAATTGGAGTTGACTCGAGTGCCTCCGCAAACCGGTGATTCTAAGAGCGGTCAAGCTGGTGATCAGCAGGATGTGAAAAGCCAAGTAGTACAATTGACTTCAGGGCAAAGCGTAGAAACGAGTGATCAAGGAATCGTTGCACCGACTCCCATGTCTAAAGAAGAGAAAAAAGATTTGGAAGTGTATGACCAAATCGCAATGGTCCAAACAGAAACATTGCAGCAGCCGGAGGCTTTGCAAAAATCTACAGAGCAAATTATGCCAGAAAAGGTGAAGCAAGAGATCATTCAATTGGAAAATAAAGAAACGATCCGCCGTGAAAAAGTGCAAGAACAGATTAAACAAGAAGAGATTAAGAAAGACGAAACAAATCCTCAGAGCACAGAAAATAAACGTCCAGCTCCCAGAAAACTGACTTTAGATGATTTGGCCAAGAAATATGGGAAATTGTCTTCTGTGACAACCAAAGCTGGCAAAACTTATGTAGGTGCGTTTCAACAAAAAGGCGGAAACATAATTGTTATTACGCCAAATGGTGAAGTAAGTATACCATCTACTGATATTTCAAAAATTTCCAGATACAACAATTAAATTTTGTATCTTCCCAAAACCTTTTTGTCCAGCAAAATTGTAACTGTTTTGCTGGACAATGATTGGGAATCAGCTAGAGAAAGTGCTATTTTTAGTAGTACTTTCGGCGGTTTTATAATTATTTAGAAACGGTATTTCCTGTTAGCGCGGGATGCCGATTTTTTTTATGCATTCCCTGAGCTGTTTTTTTTGATGTCTTTTTCTGGTGTCTTCCCTTAAAAAAGGGAGACACAGAAATAAGCATCACTGCCGGGTATAAACCGCTTGTACCCGTGAGGGTGAAGACCTAAGTGTACTTTATTTTACCATTTGTGCGGGAATCATTCCGTATTGCGCGGATATCAAACCGTTGCGCTATCAATAATCATAAATGAAATGTACTCATTGCAATAGCAATTGCATAATAGTAATTGGATAATAGCAAATGCATTATAGTAATTGCATTATTGAGGGATTATGATTATTTAGAAAATGAATGATTTCTTATTAAATCAATCGTTATTAGTATTCACAGAAAGGAATATTCATATACAATGCAAACTTATGATTATATTATTGTTGGTTCCGGTTCGGCCGGATCTGTATTGGCAAGCAGGCTTTCAGAAGATAAAGATGTTTCCGTTTTAGTTTTGGAAGCAGGGCCTGCGGATAGATCCATTTTTAGCAGAATGCCCGCTGCTTTTTCAGAGCCTTTGAAAGGGACAAAGCTCAATTGGGGGTTTTATACTTTGCCGGAACCTTCTATGAACAATCGCCGTATGTATTGTCCTAGAGGAAAAATTTTGGGCGGTTCAGGATCTGTCAATGGAATGGTTTATATTCGCGGCCATGCTTTGGATTATGACCGTTGGGCTGGTTATGGCCTGGATAAGTGGAGTTATGGTCATTGTTTGCCTTATTTTCAAAAAGTGCAAACCCATGAACAAGGCGGCAATGAGTACAGAGGCGGTCAAGGACCGCAAAATGTGGACTGTGGCCGTTTGACAATCAATCCATTGTTTCAGGCATGGATTGAGGCTGGCAAGCAAGCTGGATACAATTTTACAGAAGATGTCAATGGTTTTTGCCAGGAGGGCATTGGGCCATTTGACCGGACGACAAGAAATGGTTTGCGTCACTCTTCAGCGCGGGCATATCTGCATCCGGCAATGGGTCGGCCCAATTTGACAATCAAAACAGGTGTATTGGTACACAAAGTTTTGTTTGATAAAAAGCGTGCCATTGGTGTGCAATTGACAAAAGGCTCCCAACAAGAACAAATACGGGCAAATCGCGAAGTCATAGTAAGCGCAGGAGCGATCCATTCTCCCTTGATTTTGCAGCTTTCTGGTATTGGTGATCCAGATTATCTGCGAAAAATGGATATTCCGGTGGAGGCGGATTTGCCGGGCGTGGGAAACAATCTTCAAGATCATTTAGAAATTTATGTCCAATATGCCAGTAAATTGCCGATTACTTTGTATCCCTATGTGCGCTGGTACGGCAGGATATGGGTGGGTTTACAGTGGATACTATTTCGCACTGGACCGGGCGCAAGCAATCATTTTGAAGCAGGCGGTTTTATTCGTAGTAAAAAAGGAATCCAGCATCCGAATTTGCAATTTCATTTTTTGCCTATTGCTATGAATTATGATGGCTCTATGCCCCAGGGTAAGCATGGCTTTCAAGCCCATGTCGGACCGATGCGGCCTCAAAGCCGTGGATTTGTTCGTATTGCGAAAAATGATCCCACAGCCCAGCCGGAAATACTTTTCAATTATATGGGTACGGAAAATGACCGTCAGGAAATGCGGGATGCTGTGAGGCTTACGCGTGAAATTGTTGAACAACAGGCGTTTGATGTGTACCGTGGAGAGGAACTTGAGCCTGGTACAATGGCGCAAAGTGACGCGCAGATCGATGAGTTTATTCGGAATCGTGGTGAAAGTGCGTATCATCCTTCCGGCTCCTGCAAAATGGGTACACAAAAGGATCCGGACGCAGTGGTTGACCAGGACGGTAAAGTTATCGGAGTAGAAAACCTGAGGGTAATAGATACATCCATTATGCCAGACCTAGTGAGTGGCAATACGGATGCTCCTACTATTATGATGGCAGAAAAGCTGTCTGATGTGGTGCGCCAGAAAGAACCATTGCCCAAAGCAGATCCCCAAGTGTGGATACATCCGCATTGGCAAACAAAACAGCGCTAAGAACGGCAATATTTTTATTGCAAAAGTTATCACAATAGGTATGGATGTTATTAAAAATGTGGTTTAAGAAGACCGCTTATTAAAAGGCAGATGAATTTATGGAAAAATCAACTAATACAATGCAATACAAACTGTATATACATGGCCAATTGCAGGATGCAAAGTCAGGCCGTTTTCGGGACAATATCAATCCGGCCAATGGGCAGACAATCGGTCAGATTGATATGGCCGGAGAACAAGATGTTGCTCTGGCCATAGACAGCGCAAAACAGGGCTTTGCGCAATGGTCGCGAATGACAGGAGCGCAACGTGGTAGAATATTGCAGCGGGCAGCTCTCCTTTTGCGAGAACGCAATGAAGAATTGGCAAAGATCGAAGTTGCGGATACAGGAAAACCCATAACAGAAGCAATGGAAGTAGATATTTTTTCTGGAGCAGATGCGATAGAATATTTTGCCGGTTTAGCACCTACTTTGCATGGTCATCACTATGATTTGGGGCAATCTTTCGCCTTTACCAGGCGTGAACCTCTGGGAATAACAGCCGGTATTGGGGCCTGGAATTATCCTTTGCAAATTGCCGCCTGGAAATCAGGGCCTGCTTTGGCTTGCGGCAATGCTATGATTTTCAAACCATCAGAATTGACTCCAGCTACTGCATTGAAATTGGCGGAAATATATTCTCTGGCAGGAGTGCCGGATGGAGTGTTCAATGTGCTGCAAGGTGAGGGCGATGCCGGTCAAATGCTAGTCAAGCATGAGGATGTCGCTAAAATTAGTTTAACGGGAGAAGTTGCAACCGGAAAAAAAGTCATGGCTGATGCTGCTTTGACCTTGAAAAATATCACTTTAGAGCTAGGCGGCAAATCTCCTTTGATTATTTTTGAAGACAGTGATTTGGAAAATGCAGTTTCAGCGGCAATTATGGCAAATTTTTATACACAGGGTGAGATATGTTCCAATGGAACGAGGGTGTTTGTGCAGGAAAAAATCCATGATGCTTTTGCGGAAAGGATTGTGCAGCGAATGAAAGGGGTAAAGTTGGGTAATCCGATGGACCCAGCTACGAATATGGGCGCATTGATTAGTGAAGAGCATTTGCAAAAAGTATTGTTTTACTTAAATGCTTCACGTGAAGCGGGTGCTGAGTTTTTGTGCGGCGGCAATCGGGCTGTTTTGCCTGGTCTGGAAAACGGTTATTTTGTTGAGCCTACGATTATTGACAATTGTCATGACAATATGCGTTGTGTGCGCGAAGAAATATTTGGTCCGGTCATGTCACTGTTGACATTTGCATCTGAAGACGAAGTGATCGAACGGGCAAATGATACTGTATACGGGTTGGCTGCCGGTGTTTTTACCCGAGATATTGCCCGCGCTCACCGTGTTATCGCCAGGTTGCAAGCCGGGACTTGCTGGATTAATAATTATAATATCACGCCAATAGAAATGCCTTTTGGCGGCTACAAACAATCTGGTTTGGGCAGAGAAAATAGTTTGGCTGCCATCGAACATTATACTCAGCTAAAAAGCGTGTATGTGGAAATGGGCGATGTGCAAGCTCCGTTCTGATTTTCTAATTTGTCGAGCTTCTATTATCTTGTTCTATGAGCAAAAGTACGCATATAGTCCCAGAAATCATAAAGGATGATACCAAGGTACAAAAACACGGAAAATAGCATTGTTAAAACAAAAAGTTTAGGGTAAACGAGCTGGATAGCAAGGACGAGTGTTTCCAAAAGTGCGGCAATGAGCAATAAAAAGATCAAAGATGCACTTTGTGAGAGTACGCGCATCCAGTTTTTGCTGATATCTGTGATGTCATAGGATGAGGCAAAATTGGCAAAACAAGCTGTCACCAATAAAATACTTATGAGAGATAAGAATTCTCCCAGGTTTGTGAGTTTAACATTTGTCAATTCTGTCTTTATAAGACGCATTAACACTATGGCAATAGTAAAAACTAGCAAATGTTTGAAAAAGTTTTCGAGCAATGCTCTTTGAATGCTGAGTTTATTGGGTAAAATCATGCTCCTACCTCGTAAAATGCAATGGTTGCTTATTCTTTTAATTGTATCATTAAAATGGATTTAATAATTAAATAAACAAGCAAAATTGTGCCAAATACGCGCAAAAAGTTAAAATTGGATAGAATTTATTTTTTATAAAAAGCAAATAAAAAAATCCTTGATAATCCTTATTCTCATGTAATCTTGGGTAATATTTTATTGATATAGTTGGCGTTCAAATAGCATTTTTTTGCAATAATCTGGAGGATAACATGATAAAAAAAATTAGCTTTCTCCTTTTATTTATTTTTTTGGCAACAAGTTTTGTTTTTGCACAAGAAAATGATAAAATTGAGAATAAAGACACTAGCAAAGACACAACCACCGAGAAAAAAACCGAGAAAAAAGCAGATACAAAAACAGAGCCGCAATTTAAGGATTCCCCATTGGCTCCGATCGTGCAGTTAAAAAAGGACGAAGATACCAAGGGAACGGATACGGATACCAAGGGAACAGATACCAAGTCTACTACACCGCCCGCAAAACCGGCCAAGTCCTATTTTGACGGTCATACCACTTATGTGAATACATCTGTGAGTTATGAATTGACCACTAAGGATAATATTTCTGAAAATAAGCTTTTTTACAAAATCAATGAAGGAGAATTTCAGGAATATAAGGGTAGTTTTGTTTTGAAAGATGAAGGAAAACACACCATAACGTATTATAGTTTAGACAAAATGGGAAATCAGGAAAACAATAAAACTTTTACAGTTATGGTCGACAATACTGGTCCGGAAGCGATGGTTACTATAGAAGCTCC
>CAZCVM010000067.1:0-8816 GCA_964501965.1 uncultured Leptospiraceae bacterium
GATTTTTGTGCTATTTTGCAAAAACAATGGGAAAAGCCTCGGTGGGTAAGTTCTTTTGATAAAGAAATGGAAAAAGGCTATTATTCCATAAATCAATTGATGCAGCGGCTTCATATCAAAGCGCAATCAATGCCTGTTGTTCTGGTGATAACACAAAGAAAATTTAGTAGCATTGAGAACAATTATTACCTAAAGGCCGGTCAAACGAAAAATATCCAGATTCTTGTCGCTGATTTGCATTCAACTTGGCCCTATTTTTTAAAGGAAATCTATTTTGACCTGTTCAATGAATTTTTTGATTACCTGCATAAAAGCAATATGTTTAATAGACATACCATAAACGAGTCTCTTATGCAGGCTTGGCAAAAAAAATGGCAAGATTTTCAAGAAAAAAATAAATCTATTTTGCATTCTCCGGCTTCTATTTTAAGACAATACTTTTCTGATAGAAATCTGATGCAAGTGGTTTTTATGCGCCTCAACTGGCACGGACCATTAATTATATTTGACAAGGCGATTTTTTCAGATATCTTTTCAGCAAAGAAAGGTGCAGACAAAGGTACAAAAGAATTGCCAGCCAG
Source organism: uncultured Leptospiraceae bacterium (assembly GCA_964501965.1). GTDB lineage: Bacteria > Spirochaetota > DYNZ01 > DYNZ01 > DYNZ01 > CAZCVM01. The sequence goes on from CAZCVM010000067.1 coordinate 582, forward strand.
GTCCCGCATTTTGCGAAATTATCCAGACATTACTTTTAGTGAAGTGGAAAACATAGAAAAGATGGTTGCCACCCAGAATCCACAGCTAGAAGCGATTATTTTGGATTATTGCCGGAAAGTTTACTGCAGGCCATTTGATGATCTAAGTTTAGCTGATTTGGAAATTCTGAAACAGACTACCATAAATATGATGACAGAAATTTTTGGTTTTGAAAATTTCCGCCCGTTAAACGAATCCCAAAATCAATGGGACGTGATACAAGACGTTATACAGCAAAATGATCGGATTGTCCTGTCCGCCACAGGTTCTGGTAAATCGTTTTTGTATCAAATGCCGGCATTGCTTCTTAGCCGCGGCCAAGAGGAGCCTCAAGCCACATTGATTATTTCACCTTTGCTATCACTGATGACTGATCAGGTACAAAGCATGAAGAACAAAGGTATATGGGAAGCAGAAACGCTAAATTCTAATACCTCGCCAAAAGACAAGGAGCTTATCAAAAATGCTTATTTAAATCAAAATATATCCATACTTTTGATTTCTCCGGAAAAATTGGCTTCGCAAGATATGGCAGATTTGTTGCAAAAACGGCCCCCGGTTTTTTTGGTCATTGATGAGGCCCACTGTTTGTCTGGCTGGGGTCATGATTTTCGACCTGATTATCGGGACATTGCCTTGCGAATGAGAGATATTTTGGGACATAAGCAGTACACAACTTTGGCCGTGACCGCCACATTACGTTACGGCTCATCTTTTGACAAAGATGATGTTTTGTACAAACATGACGATTTATTGGCGGATCTGCGTGATGTTTTGCAGTTGTCTGATTCAAAAGAGCTGGTCTATCTCGGTGGCACGAAACGCCCTGAGCTTATTTATCAAGTCGATTATGAACCATCAGAAGATTTTCAAATGCATTCTGAAGATGCTAAAACAGAGATGACAAAATTTTTAATTGAATTTTTGTCGCAGTGGCCGCACAATTTTATCGAATATCTTAAGAATCATGATGGCGCGAGCGCACGCCCTATTTTAGTGGATTATTATCAACAATGCGACAAGTCTGGCTCGTTGGTCTATCCTTTGCGACCGGGGCCATTGGCTGACGCGAAAATCATTGTCTATCTGCGCACAAAAAAGTTCATTGATGAACTTTTTGACCATATTGAAAATATTGCGGAAGAACATAATAATGATGAATGGGAAGAATTTTTATCGTCAAGCTCCTATTCTCCGCCTCGTTTTCGTGTTGGCAGGTATCATGCCAGTCTAGATGATAAAAAGCGTATTGAGATGCAATACAATTTTTCGCTTCCCAATAATGATCCTGATAGTCTGAATTTGATGCTGGCAACCAATGCCTTTGGTATGGGGGTTGATGTTTCTACTGTGCGTTGTGTTTTGCATTTGGGCATGCCTGATTCGCCGGATAGCTATTATCAGGAAGCGGGCCGGGCCGGGCGCGATGGCCTGGCTTCTTTGTGTCTAGCCTGGGATAGGGTCAAAGGCAATAATGGAAATTGGTTGAGTGCAGATATGTCTTATGTTTTTGCCGCGCGTAAGGCGTATAAATTTTTGCGCCAAGAATACGAAAGACAAAATTCTGTGCGAAAATCAGAAAGCAATTTGCAGTCTGAATACACCAACCTGGTATTTTCTGAATCAAAACTTTTTCGTTATCTGGGTGTTTCTTTTAGTCAGGGCGCTGATTTGTCCAAAATGATATGGCATGCTTTAAAAAATACGCCGCAAAAAGCAAATCCTATCGTGCGCAATTTTTCTATATCGGAACTTGAGTTCGATGTGGTCCCGCAAATGGTTGAATATAAATATTTCGAGGGCACTGATCAACAGATAAAGTTTGAAAAAAGCCAGGTCAAACAATGTAAAACCGCGAAAGAATTCATAAACCTACTCATGGATGACAATTCTTTAGATAGCAACGATCTAAAAAAAATATCCATTCAGGAGTTAAATCAAAAAACACAAGAGAAATGGCAACAAACGCAGCATCTTTTGTATAGTTTTCAGCTCCGATCCGAACAGAAGGTAGTTGATGAACAGGCAAGCATTCAGCAATTTATATACAATAGTGATCAGTTGGTTGATTTTATTGAGAAAATCATAAACGAAATAGAAGATAGTCAGCAAAAGTACGCGAAACTATTTTCAGAATCAAAAGCATCACAAAAAAATATTTACCTGCCTTACTCTTTTTATCAGGAAATCTATTCTTCATTGCATCCGTCAAGTAATGATGATTTAGTAATGAAAAAATTTACTAGAAGAGTGATTGGTCCATTGCATCATTGGCTGAAAAATAATTACCATATTCCCATTGATAGGATAGACACAGCAAATAAAAAAATCAAGCGGGGAAAAAAAACACAATATGTGCGGGTGTATATTTTTTCAAATCAAAACAAATCTGAACATAATGATAATATAAAAAATTTTCAACTTAAAAATGCCTTTAGCAGACTTTTAAAAATTTATCGACCTATTGTCCAGGCTATTCAAACTTTATTGAAAGATGGTTCACAGGATGCGCAGCAAAGTTTTCCCAGCGAGATAGTTTTGGATAGTATGGCAGTCATTAAAAAACTGTTAGAGCAAAACCCGCGAAAAGATACAGATGATATTGGCAACATACAGTTCCAGGAGGTTTTGCATATCCTTGATTTCATGGAATCTTATAATCTTATCCAGTTTTATGAAAGAGATCGACTAAGAGAAGTATCATTAGAATACCAGCATCTTGCTGAAAATAGCATTGCCCTGGCAACAATATCCCGTGTCCTTTTGGCCAAAGACTATGCGGATATGTTTCGACGCCGGGCCATGCGTTATTATTTGCACAAGATGGCTTACAGTGGTCTTGATCCATTACAATTTTTTGATGATTATTATAGCGGCAATTATACTCAAAAAGACATGGTGGAAACCGAAATATCCTTACGAGAGCTACCGGTTCGGGCCAAGAACAATCCTGATTATAAAACTACGCCCGCTCAGGAAAAAATTCTATTGCGTCAATTTTTAAATAAAGGAACCATTGTTTCCGTGAACGACATAGGCAATGGAGCCAAAGAAATTTTGGCCTTGATTCTTATGATGCGTATTGATAAGTTCAGAGTTAACCCGAACCGCATTCTAGTTTTGACTCCAAATAATAAAACGAATAAATCACTGATCAATCGTATAAAATATATGAATCCAGATATGGGACAAAGTATAGATATACGGACATATCACAGCTTTTATATGAAAATATGGTCTTATATGGCAATCGCTCTGGGGATTTTAGGCTCTGATGAACCTTTTGTCATTTCCAGGAAAAAAATCAATTTTATATCTGTTTTATCAGAAATTAAAAGTTTCAAGGAGTCGGATATAACAAAAATTATAAATGATTTGAGTGAAAAAGATATATATTTAGACGATGCTTTTGATGAAATGCAACGTCTGATGGATCAATACAATCGATTGCAGGAAAACGACGCAAGCGATTTTTCTGCCAAACGACCATCGATTAGGACTATGGAGTTTTTTAGTTTGCGCCACATTAAACAATGCCTTGTTGCTTATATGACCAACAGATCAAATAAATATAGCATTACTCATGATGATCAGATATTGTTGCCAATTTTTTTCCATTTTTTGTTTCCGCAAGCTATAGAGCCATTTATTGATAGCTATGATGGTGTATTTGTTTTTTGGGATAGAAATGGGCTCAATTATATGGATGACGATTGGAAAATAGATAAATTTTCTATCAGAGACCACAAGATTTTGCGAAATGTTTTTCGCTTCATAGATGAAACCTCGCCGCTGCTGGCTGTGGTTGCACCCAATAGTGTGCTGGAATTTTGGAATATTATGGCATCAGAATTTTTTGGTTCCGATTCGTTGCCTATTGAATGGGATGATTTCCTATGGCACAACAAAAAGGAAAAAATTTGTTTATTAAATACACAGGTCAAAAAAGAGTTGCGCAATTTTCATGTTCTTGATACTATATTAAATTTTGGGTCTTTGAATATTTCGATAGATAAGAAAAAATATTATGCGCCTCTTTTTCAAAAGAAAAACCAGTTGATTGCAAGTGAAGATTTGCCCAAAATAATGAAAAGCCAGGATATCAATTTTTTTGAATTTTTAGAAGATGAGCACGCAGTCATTATTTTTCTTGTGCCGGACGAAAAAAATCACCTGCAATTGGTTGATCAGACAATTAGCTCCACAATAAGAGAATTTCTTGAAGATAAAGAATTTGTAGATAAAGAAAAAAATTATTTTAGACTGAATTTGAAAGACAAATTGGAAAAAAAGATTCCCAGCCAAATTGAGAAAGTGAAAATTTTTAGTCATATTCGCGCTCAATTTTGGCTTGAAGATTTGAGACGTATTTTGAGCTGGTCTGCCGCGCAACCATATTATCAGGAACTGGTTATTATCGCGGACAAAGAAGATAAGAGCTTGTATGATTCAATCATTAAACATTACAAAAATTGGGAGGTCTTACGGGACGATATGGGTACACAACAAACGAATAAAAAAACGCTAGCGTCATTGAAAAAAAATAAAGCTGTGATCACCACAGTGGGCACTGCATTGCTAGGTAACAGCAAACGATGGGCTGGAGAAAAGGCGTCCAATGTCAAACCCGGCGACATACCTGAAGAATGGATCAACGAATATATCCAGGCTCAAAGACAAGAAAAAAATTTAGAAAAGTGCAGCCCCGAAATCAAGGGCGCGCTGTACTTAAATAAGTACTTAAATGAATCAAATCAAGGGACGATTAAAAAGATTCATCTTTTGCTTACAGACACGGATGAAGCCCGCAAAGTGGAGCCTTTTCTTACGGAGATTTTGGAAAAGGATTTTGCATTTGTAGTCCGTTCTTCCGTGGTTTCTCATTTAAATTATGATGAAAATTTATTTGCCGAAAAAGGTTTGCGGCAATTGGTCACAGAATCTCACGCGGCCATTGATTTGTATGAGCCGGAATATGAAGTCATGTTCAATGTCACAGGCGGGTTTAAGGCAGAGTCAAGCTATGTGACATTGGTTGGCCAATTGCGGAAGAAAACAAGTTTTTATGTGCATGAGCGCTTTGATCAGATCATTCCTTTACCAGCATTGCCGATCAATCTGGATATGGATTTTTGGCGAAAATATGAGGATATTTTTCATAAATTTCACGAAGGCCTGGCGGAGACAAACCAAAAAGAGAGATTGTTGATGAATACTGATCCCATTTTTGAAACATTGGTAAGCTACGATTCCAACAAGAAAAAATGGTGTCTCAATGGAGCGGGCGAAGTTTTTTACATATATGTTATGAGAAATAAAGATCAATAAATAAATTAATACCCAGATTTAGAACACGATTCAGGGCAAAGTTTCAAAAATTTTTTTCATTGCAATACATTGACACAGAGGGGGATGATATAAGTTTTCTACACAACTGAAAAACAGTGTATTTTTAACAATAAGCTCTGGCGGAAGGTCAAAATATTTCAGTGTGGATAATTCACCCCCGCATTTAAGAGGCAACTCAGAATATATTTACTGTCAATCATGGCAATATTTTTAATAGATTATATAACCGCCTCTACACATGAAGTCATGCATAGTCAAGTATTCTATAAACAATAGTCGGTTCTTTGATACCTTTTAGAATCGCGGAATGTTCTTCTATTTCTCTGCTGTATGACTCTAATATATTTTTAATTTCATTATTACTATATATTGAATCTGATATCCAGATTTCACCAGCATGAGCCAAGCCCTGTACTCTGGCGGCTATGTTTACTGTCTGACCAAAATAATCCAATATCCCATTTGCAGTTACCGTTAATGCCGTACCGCAATGTAGTCCAACTTTTATTGATATTTCCGGATCATTACTTTTTCTCTCCTTATTCATTAGACTAATTTTATCGATCATATTAAACGCCGCATGCAGTCCATCTTCCGGTTTAGAAAATGAAGCCATTACAGCATCTCCAATGGTTTTTACAATAGCGCCGCCATTTTTTCGTGTAGCGTCTTTTAACAAGTTAAAGTGTTGTTGTACGAGGTTATAGGCAGAAATATCACCAACCGAATCATATAATTCTGTTGATCCTTGCAAATCAGTAAATAGAATGGTTATGTCACTTATTTTTACCGAAAAATCATGAGGTAGGGTTTGGATTTTGAATAAATCCGTGAAACTTTGATTGTTAAGCAGAATTTTACCTGAGACATAAGGGTCAAATTTTGGCTGATATTGTTCAAAAATCTCTATTATTTTTTCTTGGTTTATAAAAGACAATATCATGCCTGTTGGCCAGCCTAAGTGATTATGCAAATTCAAAGTGACTTTGCCGGCAGGAATGTTATATGTATTTTGTGAAAACCCTGCAGGTAAAATATCAATATCTAATATTTGATGAATTTTAGATATTTCATCATTAAACTGAATTCGTATTAAGTCATTATTGTCGGGCGAACTCAATCTGTAAAGTTCATTTGGCCTTGATTCAAAGTCAATTTTTAGGGTTTCACCCGGTTCTGCGATATTAAAGGCTTTAAAACCTTCGGATTCAAAATATTTTCTATATGCTTCCGGCCTTTTATAATCCTCTGTAAAATGGTATTTCATATAACTCTGGTATTTCTCGAAAGGATTAATATCAATCTTCGCAAATCTTTTATTTATGGTAAAAACAACTTTTACAAAATCATTCAAATCGATGTTCACATAAACATCGCACAAAACACAGTGAAAGTTCTCAACATTCAGTTCAGCAATAGACTTGTGGTGATTTACTACCATTCCGCAATATGGGCAAAGCAAATTCCATTCGAAGTCAAACAAACCAATTTTTGCACCGCAAATAAACATGTTTAAGCTTTCGGTTTGATCGAGACCATGATCTCTGGCAAATCTAAACGGATTGATTCTAAATAAGTCCCAATCTGATAATTTATTTAATGTATCAGTCAATTTGTTTACTGCATTTTGATTTAACTCATCAAAAGTATTTAAGGATTTAATCTTTTGATTTAGTAATTCCTGATTGATTATCATTTTATATTCTCCTTTTTGAAGTTACCATTATTTGCATTTGAAAACTAATGCTATTCATTAACGCGAAAATTATAAATTTTCATCGTTTACCTCATTCTCAATAAATAACCTGGCACCACCTTGACTCAAGTTGTCAGAGTAGTGCCAGAGTAAACTCCTTATACTCAGATTTTTCTCCATCAACATTCTTCACAAGACTTGTTACAATTTTTTCCACACAGAACCTTTTCCAGTTGCATTTCTTTTTTCCTTTGAGTACCAGTTATTTTGCACTCATAAGAATAGACCAGTCGTCTATTCTTATGAGTAAAAAAAATTCTATCTGACAAAAAATAATTCTCGCTCACTGCTTTAGCACCTTATCGAATATTATCCGGTCGAAAACTCTATAAGATTCTGTGCTTTTGGATACTTTCATTTGCAACAATACTCCTTCCAGGCTGCTTAAAATAAAACCTGCCGTTTCAGAGACATTTGTTGTTTCCGAAAGCTCCTTAGCAGCAACTGCTTTTTTTAAAAATTCTTCTATTTTTTCCTGTATTACCCGGAAAGATCTGTCCAGCTTAACGTGGAATATATCGTTTAAACCGCCGCTTTCCTGGGCCATATTGCCAACAAAACAGCCACCCTGAAAGCCAGCCTGTTCACAACTATTTGAAAACTGCTTGAATAAAAGTCTAAGCTGTGTAAGTGGACTATGATCAGAATGGAGCATTTCATCAGCCGTACTAATAAAAGAATCCAAAAAATAATCGATTAACTGCATTCCCAACTCATCCTTATTTTCAAAATAAAAATAAAAGGAGCCCTTAGGCACACCGGCACTTGCCAGAATTTCCTGAATGCCGGTGTTATTGAATCCTTTTTTATGGATAATTTCAAACGCAACTTTTATAATTTCTTCTTTTGTATTTCTTCTCATATATGACAACATAATAGACCGGTCGTCTACTGTCAAGTAATTATTATATTTTATTGGAAAAAATTGCTTTGCGCATTTTTTTTATTCATATAGAGAAGTAAAAATTAAATTTTTTTAAAAACTGGTTCTTTCTGCTTTTTGCAGTGTTGATAAAATGCACACATTGGGTTATATTTAATCTATAAAATATCATACATGGAATAATGAAAAAAACGATATTCTAAAAAG
>CAZCVM010000068.1:0-3197 GCA_964501965.1 uncultured Leptospiraceae bacterium
CTATGAGCAAATTTCATTTATTATAGCTGGTGAAGCAAAAAGTGCAGGTACTATTTTAGCTTTATCTGGCCATGAAATATTTATGTCCGAGACAGGCAGTTTGGGACCTATCGATGCTCAGATGCAAATAGGTAGATCGGTAATTTCCGCATCAGATTATTGCGAATGGGTTAATGAAAAAAGAATTGAAGCTGAAAAAAATAAAAGATTAAATCCATTTGACGCAAACATGGTAGCACAAATATCCCCAGGAGAACTTGAAAGTGTTCGACATGCATTGCAATTTGCTATTGATAGAGTGGCTGACTGGCTGTCAGTTTATAAATTTAAAAATTGGGATGTCACAGAAACTCACAAGGCTTCTGTGACAATGGAGATGAAAAAAGCACGCGCAAAAGAAATTGCGGAAAATCTTGCCAAACATTCAACTTGGCAGTCACATGGTAGATCAATAAAACAAGATGATTTATCGCAATGGTTAAAAATAAATAAAATTGAAGATGATCCAGTTTTATCAGAAATTGTTAATCGCATTAAAATCGTTTATACTTTGCTGTTTCAATCTTCATCTACATTTAAGATGTTTGTTACTGCTGACCATAAAATTTTCAGACAAGCGGCTCCACGCCCACAAACAGTTTCATTACCTCAACAAGTTCAAGACCCGGGTTTGTTCGAATTGATACAAAAATGTCCTAAATGTGGTACAGAACATAAATTATACGGAAAATTCAAAAATGACCCGAAAATAGATATAGAAGCAAAAGCAAAGGGATTTATACCTCTGCCCAAAAAATTAAAATTATCATGTATTTGTGGTTTTGAAATTGACTTGACAGGTATTAAAAATGATGTTGAATCAAAAATTGGTAGAAAAATCTTACTATAATTATTATATTTAATTTACCAAAAGAAGGAGAAATGTTATGGAAAAGCTAGAGAAAGACAATCTTTTAAAATTTCTTTCCGAAACCAAAGATGGGCAATATGCAGAAATTGAAGAAAGTTCACTTGAATATGTGCGTGTAGAGATTGAAACAGATTTATCAAACGAATATTCAGATTATGTATATAGTGTTCGTTAATTTTTCAAAAAAATAGTTTAAAAGGAAAGATTATATCGTGCCTTTTAATCAAATCTTTATTTGTATCCTTTATATAATACTTTCGCAAAAAAACCGCAAACCAGCGACATATAACAAAGCATATAAGCGGCGTCGCTTCGCTCCTTGGCCTTCGGCACACTTTGCCTTCATTTTATTACGGCAAAATGTCTTATATGCTTGAACGTTGTATGTCATTTTTTAATAAAAACTATGGAATATCATATGAATATTAATTCAAATCTATCAGAAAGAGAAATATATATCTATTCATTTCTAAGTTATGTCTATCAAACCAATAATGCTGGGCCATCTGATTTTTTGACTCCACTCGTTGAGCTATCTATTTATTATATACAAAAAGATTTTTTCAATGCTGAAGATATTTATAAAGAAATAATAAAAATCTTCGATAAACCGATTCTAGAAATTCTTATCGTTAAAGAACTTGAAAAACTTGTTAAAAGAGGTGAATTAGATTACTTTGATAAGAAAATTGGCGATAGGTCTACATATAAAATAAAAAACAAAAAAGATAGAAAAGAAATAGATAACCAATATAAGAAATCACAGAAAGAAATCAATGACTTTGTTTCTGATTTAAAAAAATATATTTCACTTAAATCAAGCACAATGAGAGATTTAAGCCATTCAAAAATAATAAAGTATATTAAAAAAATTACTGAAAGGGATTTCGTTGCATTAGCCAATTTTATTACATCTAAAGATAATTCAATAAAGTTTGAAAATCAGGAAAAGGGTGTTTTTGATTTAATATTCGAAGATTACATTAACAAAAGTGTTATATCAGATACCAAATTCAAAGAAAATTTATTCAATCTTATAAATGGTGTAATACTATTGAATTTATATGAATTTAATGCAGATATTTTTTATCAAGAAAAAACGAATTTAGGAGATAAAGTATTTTATCTAGATACTAATATTCTTTTCCGAATATTGGGATTTCCGAATATTGGGATTACAGAATCAATTCTTAAATAAGCTTGGCTCAGAATTATTTGAAACACTATTAAAATTTAATTTTAAATTGAGAATTTTTTATACCACATTAGATGAATTTGATTCCTTGCTTAAAGGATATAAATTTGCATATAATTATTTTATTAAGAATAGAGGAATTAGCCATGTATATCAAACTTTAATTAACAATAATATAATGACCTCTGAAATAGATTCATTTATTGAAAAACAACATGCTTTAATCCAGGAAAAAGGAATAGAAATTGATTATAATAATTATTTAAAACAAAACGATTTTTATGATTTTGAAGAAAATGTAAATAAATTGAAAAATATAAAAATTGAAAGAAGATTTGATTCTGAAGAAGAAATATTATATTATAATCAAAATAAATCTGATATAGAGAGTAAATACTATGCTAAATCTAAACATGATTGCTTGTTAATATATAATATCAAGAAATTAAGAGAGAATAAATCAAATATACGCTTTGAGGATACAGAATTTTATTCTATTACGGCCGAGGGAAGCTTAATAAATTTCAACAAACAAATTGCAGGATTTAAAGAATTTCATCAATTAGAAATCATTGGAGATTTTATACTAACCTTCTTATTATATTTCAGAAATCCAAATAGTTATAAAGAAATTAATTCAAACATGTTCATAGTCGCTCATTATAATAAAAATAAATTATCCTTAAATAATTGGATTAAATACGTGGATATTGTTAGGAAAAAAAATAGAAAAGGTGAAATTACGGATAAAGAAGTATCATATTTGCTAACTAAGACAATACTGGATGATGAAATTCTAAGAAATGTCGATTTAAATGATTTCATAGAAAAAAATCTAAAAGAGCTTGAAAACGAATTTAGTCAAAATAATCAGACAATAAAGGAACAAGAAAATATTATCCAAAATTTACAGAATCAAGATAAACTAAAATCAAAAAAAATCGATGAATTGGAAAAAAAGACACAAGATAATGAGAAAAAGTTTAATACCTCAGATACTATAAATAGAAATAAAGATACGATCATAAAAAAACAACAAGCGGATATTGATAATTATGATTCTAAGGAAAGAATTAATAATATAATTATTTT
>CAZCVM010000068.1:3207-8798 GCA_964501965.1 uncultured Leptospiraceae bacterium
TGACTATATTTTTTATTATTTCAATATATTTATTATTTACTGATAAAAACTATCTTGGTTTTATTACCGGGCTTATAACTATTGTTGGTACTGTAATTAAGTTTTATGATGACATAAGAAAAATAGTCAAAAAAAACGACCGATAACTGAGGCTGATCACTCCGCGTCTCATTCGAGCCGCTCCGCCCGCTCGCTCGAAGACTCGCTCGGGGGAGATTTTTCTCCGTCAAAGCCGGTGCTCGTTATCCCTGTCCCGACGCTTCGCTTCGGGCCATGGACTGCGCTCCGTTTTGACTCCGAAAAACCTCTGATAGCCTCTTACGTTATATGCCATTGCCCCGCCCCTTGTGGGCATAAGTTTATTGCTAATAAGACCGGCATCCGTGCCGGTCTAACTGGATATTATGATATATTATTCAAAAATATTTTACTTTACAGATATATATTATAAATATTATTTTTACATGGCTCATAGGCAGATTTATTATTGTGATATCGCAATATAAGAAACCAAAGTTAGGCTGCGTTGCTGCTTGGCTCTCTTTTTGCTGACTGTATGTGTATATGTTACTTATAGTCATCATCGCATAGGAGTGCCTATGAGCCATATTTATTGAAAAATATGCGTCATGTCAAAATATGAGAAATTAAAAAAATCACAATCATTATCCGACCTTGCTCATCTTCTTGGTTTTAGTCCTAAAGCTGTTTCATATATTTTATATAAAATTCCAGAAGAAAATAAATACACTGAATTTACAATCCCCAAAATACATGGTGGGGAAAGAGTCATTAAAGCTCCAACAGATAAATTAAAACTTCTACAAAAGCGTTTAGCGGATTTATTATATGAATGTTATAATGAAATTAATAAAAACAACAAATCAATATCCCATGGTTTTCTAAAAGATCATTCTATTTCAACAAATGCCATCAATCATAAAAATAAACGACATGTTTTTAATGTCGATCTATTAAATTTTTTCCCTTCAATTAACTTTGGCAGAGTATATGGATTTTTTATTAAAAATAATCACTTTGCGTTACATCACAAAGTTGCAACTGTTATAGCTCAAATTGCATGCCATAATAATGAATTACCACAAGGGAGCCCTTGCTCACCAATTATATCGAACCTGATAGGTCATCTTTTAGATATAAGAATGGTTCGGTTAGCTAAGAAAGCAAAATGTACTTACTCAAGATATGCTGACGATTTAACTTTTTCTACAAATAAAAAAGACTTTCCAAGTCAAATTGCATTGAATACTGAAAGTAATCATTGGATTGCAGGTGATACATTAAAAAAAGAAATTGAAAAGGTTGGTTTTTATATAAATGACGATAAAACAAATATGCAATATAGAACATCCCGACAAACTACAACTGGTCTTGTTGTTAATGAAATTGTTAATATTAAAAAAGAATATTATAAAAATGCAAGATCTATGTGCCACTCACTATTTCAGTCAGGCGAATGGACTGCACCCACAAAACTGGAGTGACAAAAAAAACAGAAAATAGGAGTTTGTCCATATGATAACAAGAAGAAAATTCAGTCCAGAATTCAAACGGAATATAGGAATGAAAGTGGCCTCAGGCCCCCTGTGTCAGCATAGTTGTCAAATCACTTGGAATAATAATTACTGGATTAAATTTGGTGATTGGCTTGCTGAACCAAGATATTCTGCTTCTTATGAAAAGCCAAAAATAATAATACGTCAAACTGGTGATTCTTTAATTGCCACTTATGATGAAGATAAATTTATTGTGAGAGATAATTTATATACTATAGTAAATATTCCTGAAGTTGATATACCGCTTCAATATATTCTCGGTTTAATTAACTCGAAATTTATGAATTGGTACTATCAAAATATCATTAACAACGAAAAAGGAGAAGCATTAGCTCAGGTCAAAAGAGGCCACATAGCTATTTTACCTATTCCTTTTGATAAGTCATATGAACATGAAATCGTTGCACTTGTGAATAATTTAATATTAACAAATAGAAATTTACTTAATTCCAAGAGTGAATTAGATATAAAATCCTGTGAACAAAAAATTAATATTTTAGAAAATAAAATAAATGATATAGTATTCAGCCTTTTTAAATTAGAACCTGATAAAATTAAAATTATTGAATCAAACTAACACAATCCATTATGAAACCTTTTTTCCGCACCGAGATGGAGTAATGGTTTTTTTACTTCAGGGTTAAGGGTAAGTATATGGAACATATGTATATATCAAAATTCACTGAAGAAGAATTTGATAAAATCATTAGAAAGTCTGGCGGTAAACGCTATACCGATAATCCAAAAATTGAAGAAGAAAATTGTGATTATATTCTTGATAATGCGGTAATTGAACTAAAGATCATTGAAGAAGAACCTATCGAAAAGGAATCAAAACAAAAAAAACTTGCCAATCTTTTTCCTTCTGATATTAAAACAGTTATTCTTAATCCACTTGATTTAAACACAAAAAATAAACAAAAGTATTATCAAGAATTATCAACACCAATAAAGACGGCTCTAAGAAAAGCATCCAAACAGTTATCAATTTCAGCAAATAAAGTTGGTGCAAAAGTAAAAATAGCAATAGTTATCAATAATGGATTAACAATGACAACATCAGAAGAATTCACAGATATTGCCATTAAGAGAGCAAAAAATGACACTTCCGGAATTGATACATTAATAACTGCAGGTATTTACTACTATTCAGATACTTTTGACGGAATAGTGATTACTGATTTTAAAGATCACTATATTCGCGGGCCAAAATGCCCTGAAATTTTTAATAAATTGATTACTTCATGGAATGACATGATGGATCGATATATGACAAAGCAAATTCAAGATATTCAGATGAAGCGTCAAAAGGGGCCTGTCTTAGATCTATTTTTTGAACTTAATGGAATCAGATATGTTAAACCACCTATTTTATGGGGAAAACCTTCGGATTTTTTTGGAAAACAAGGTAGACCTAGAGAAGATAGTACTGGTATAGAATCATGTCCACCAGTAGCTATAGTTCTTCCAATTTTCAATGAAGAATCATATAATTATGTTAAAAAAAGAATTTTAGATGATGGCATATTGCTAAATAATTTTGATGATTACTTAAATTGGGCAAAAATCGAGCGAGAATCAAATCAAGACAAACTCAAACCAACGGTATTAATATTGATATCAATCAATGATACTAAATTTTTAGGTAATGATTTTCGATTTTCTGATATCACAAAATACGCTTTAAAAAAATTTCAACATTCGATCAATATTGTAATCAAATATAGTTTTGAGCTGCCAGAACATCCGTTGAGTTTAAACTATATTTTATTACAGGTAAATGAGATAGGAATAGATAAAGCCAATGATATAGCTTTTATTTCACATAATATAGAGGGTTTATACACAAGTAAACAAACATATGTGATAAAAGGTGAAAGAATGAAATTCGAATATGCAATCGCTCTTGCTTCATCTTATTGTTTGTCATTGGAAGCAGATACAGTATATTATTATAGAAATGAGGATTTTAAGTGGAAATGATTCTGTGGATTTATCTGATTCCGCTTCCGCCCGTCCGTGCGCTTCAGCAGAAAAAGGGGGCACGGGCGTTGCTTTCAATAAACTTTACTGTAAGATTTGGCACCCTAACGGCACATAACACGGCGTACTGCGTTTTTCGGTCGCTTGTGAATATGCATCTACCACTTGCTAAAAAACAAATTCCTTTTTACCCCTCATCTGCCATCCAGGTACGCATCAATGCGGCTACGGTTTCAGGTTTTTCCTTGGCTAGCTGGATTGCATTTTCCTGCATTTCCAAACGTGCTTTTTCTTCAAGACTCAGTTCGACCTCTACACCTTCTTGCTCTGCCTGGCGCAATGCTGCTTCGCGCATTGCTTGCTGACGCTGCGCTTCTTCTTCTTCACGCTGCCTTCTACGCCGGTCGCGTTCTCTTTTAATAGCACGCGCCATAGCAAAAAGAATAATCATACTAAACAAACCAATCAATGTAGCCAACAATATTTTGCGCAATCGTTCTTTGGAGCGCAGCTCTTCATCGATTTTTTGGAATTCTAGGGACCGGTCAAATTGAATATTTTGCACAGAAATAATATCGCCTCTGCGTTCATCAAACCCAATCGCCTTGGCTACAACATCACGTGCTTTTTTCAACTGATCCGGTGTCAATTCAAGATATTTCCTTTTTTCAGGATCAGTTTTTTCCTGCCACTTGCCGTCAATGACTACTGACGCATTGATACGATTGACAACCCATGGCTGCCTTCTCTTCTTGATCCGTTCTTCATTGATTTCTTTGTTCAAAACGGTTTCTGTCTTATTGTATTTTGCATATTGATCATCTCGGTATTTGTAACCAGGAGGTACATTGCCTTCTGTGCCGGGAGGTCCGGCTGGATTGAAACCATGACCCTGAAATTTTTCTTCGGTCTTTTTTTCTGACCGTGTGATATTGTCTTGCACCTTGCGTTCTGAATAAGGAGTCAATGGATTGTCTGGCTCGATCTCTATGGGGGTGTATTCTTTTTTTTCTGAGGAAATTTCATCCCAATTGATATTCAAATCCAAACGAATGATTTCTACGCGATCCAGGGTAAAAATCCGGCCCAATCCTTGTTTTATATCCGTTAAAACTCTGGTTCGCATTTTTTCTTTGAACTTGAGCCGATCTTCTACTTTTTTGATTTCTATTTTGTGTCTGTCCAGATCATCATCAAATTCGCTAATCACTACACCATTTTCATCCGTGATCGTAACATTATCAATTTTCATATTGCCCACAGCTCGGGCAACCAATCTTTGTATACCTTTGATTTCTTTTTTGCTTAGCTTGTCATAGCCAGGCGCAAAAAACAAAGTTACAGCAGCAGTATAAGGAATGCTTTCCTGGGTATACAGTTTGCTTTCCGGCAAAGCTATCTCCACTTTGGCATCCCGAATATTTTTCAGACTTTTGATATGATTGGTTAATGCGCCTTGCAATGCGCGTTTGTATTTGACATTTTTTTCAAATTCCGTTTCTGTCCATTTATCCAAGTTGAACAATGCCCAACCAGGCTGCCCTTTTGGCAACAAATCTTCTTGCGCCAAAAGAACCCGAACTCTTTCTTCTTGCTGGGGGGCTACTTTTATGGAAGTACCGGTACTGGTATAGGGAACACCAAGCTCATCCAATTTTTTTGTGACTCTGCCAAAATCTTCGACAGACATATTGGGCAAAAGCAAAACATTGCCGCGTTCGCTCGAAATGGTAAACAACGCGAAAATACCCACTAAAAAAGCTGCGGCCACTCCACCAATAATCAATTTTTTGGTTTTATCCAGTTTGCCAAAAACTTCCTTCAACTGATTGAACAAATTGGTAATCGTTTCTTTCATAACCGTGCTCCTATACCCTTGAACCGAAAAACTCTCGCTGTACTTTCATATTTGGACACAAGATATTATGTCGCATTGCAAAATGCAACACTTTTTTGTGTATTCCAACAAAATATCAAAAAAAATTCCATTTTTTTGATATTTGACTTCCGGGAAGTACAACAAAGGCAATA
>CAZCVM010000069.1:0-3506 GCA_964501965.1 uncultured Leptospiraceae bacterium
ATTTAGTACAGATAGTTTTACGATTTCTCCTTTATTTTTCCCGGGCGGAGACATTGGCTCATTGTCTGTCCATGGAACAGTCAATGACCTATCTATGGCAGGCGCGAAACCGTTGTACCTGAGTTTAGGCTTTATCATTGAAGAAGGCTTTGCGATGAAAGATTTTTGGAGCATTGTCTTATCTATACAGGCCGCAGCTAAAGAAGCTGGTGTCCAAATAGTTACTGGTGACACAAAAGTTGTGGAAAAAGGCAAAGGAGACGGCATTTACATCAATACTGCTGGAGTTGGTGTTTTGACCCACAAACAAAATATTGGGCCCAAACAAATCCAAATTGGCGACAAAATCCTTATTAATGGAGATTTGGGTAGACATGGCATGGCTATTATGTCGCATAGGGATGGATTGCAATTTGATACTCCCATAAAAAGTGACTCTACAAACCTCAATTTTCTCGTACAAGAGCTCCTGGATGCTGATATCACCATTCATGTAATGCGCGATTTAACTCGAGGCGGTTTAACGAGTGCGCTCAACGAAATAAGCATAGCTGCTGAATTAACTATGTTAATAGAGGAAAGCGCGATTCCTATTACAGATGAAGTCAAAGGAGCCTGTGAAATCCTAGGATTTGATCCTTTGTATGTGGCCAATGAAGGTAAAATGATGTTTGCCATTCCACAGGAACAGGCTGACAAGGCATTGCACATATTGAAACAGCATGAAAAAGGACAACAATCCGCTATCATTGGCGAAGTGAAAGCCAAGGATTTTGCGCCTGTCTTGGTTGACAGCGGCATTGGTTCTTCAAGGGTATTGGATATGATGAGTGGCGAACAATTGCCCCGAATTTGTTGATAAATGAATTGATAAATGAACAATAAAAAAAATATGGCAAAAAAAGAAGAAATATTTACGGAAATAACCCCAAAAAACATTGAAGATCGAGAATTCAATCGCAAGGGTTTTTTATCCGAAGGCTACAAACAAACTTTGAGTCTGGTGACACTACTTTTTGAAAAAAAAATAGAAAAAATAACCGGACACAACAATAAATATGTGCGGCCCCCTGGAGCAATACCAGAATCCGAATTCTTGCAAAAATGTACCAAATGCGGTTTGTGTGCTGAGGCCTGTCCCAACAAAGCTATCCAAATCGCTGACGGAAGCGAAGGATTGCTCAATCTGGGATACCCCTACTTAAATGTCAACCAGAGACCTTGTGTGGTTTGTGAAGGACTGCCCTGTATCCAGGCATGCAAAGATGAAGCAATGATTCCGATTCGTCCGGATGAGATTTTTCTGGGCAAAGTAAAAATTGATGTCAATCAATGCAATGCGTTTCAAGGAGAAGAATGCATCAATTGTGAATATGGCTGCCCTATTCCAGGAGCCATTGTTTTTGAAGATGGCAAACCTATTGTTCAAACCCAAATATGCATTGGATGCGGTGTGTGCGTTTTTGCCTGTGTAGAGTTTCCCAGCGCCATACACTATGTGGCCAAAAAAGACGGTTTTCCATCATTTCGATTAAGGAAAAAACCATTCAACAAAACAAGAGACAAATCAGAATAGAGAAAAATCAGAATAAAACCGCAAACCGCATTATCAAAATATCTATCCGCCAAGCTAAAACAATTATGTGCCAAAACCTAAACACAAAACAAATGGAAATTCCCCATCAAAAAAAACTAACAACAAAAATCTCAAAAAAAGTGCTGCTTTCTTTGGCTGCCTTGTTCCTATTCGCAAATGGCTCATGCAGTTATTTGATCCCCAAAAAACAAACAATATCTCCAGCGAACAATGACATAGCCCTATCCAAAAGACCGTTTCTTGTCAGCATTCCAGACACGCAGATTGTACCAAAAATAAAAATCTTAGCAAAAAATAAAAATTTTTGGAAAATCAGTCTTCAATTGCGTGATCAAAAAGGAACATTGCTTGGCAGATATATGTGGTATCAAGTGCAAAAAAAAAGAAAAAAAATAGATATTATCTGGCCCATTTTAGTGGGCTCGCAAATGTATGTTGCGCGTATGCTGGCAACCCAATTGTTTGTACCAAGAGGCATAGATGCTATCATTATACGGCCTGAAAAAAAACCATTTTCAAAAACTCGTCCCAAAACCCCACAACAATTGCACCATTTTCATGTGCGAACCATTCAAAGATTTTTGTATTTGCGAAAATGGCTGCAAAGCAAATCAGAGTACAAAGACGCAATGTATGGCATGACAGGCACGAGCTATGGAGGTATCGTGGCAAGTATGTGTTTGCCTTACACACAAAACTTTGTGTCCGTTAAACTCATAATGGCAGGCGGAGGAATTGATGATATTTTAATGCACAGTAAAGAAAAAAAAGTGCGCCAATGGCGGGATAGCATTTTGCAAATTTATCGCAACCAAAATAAAACTTCGGATATTTTGACCAGAGAGCTGTCAGCAATGCGGCTGGAACCGCTGAACTATGGTTTTTATGGCAGGTCTTTGACAAAAAAAAATCGGCTTACAATGATTATCAGCAAATACGATGAACATGTTCCATATAAAAACCAAATACAGTTATGGCAACAGTACAATAAACCCAAATCATTGATCATTCGTACCGGTCATTATACTTCTCTCTTAGCTTTTTTTCCGATGATGCGTTTTATGGGGCAAATGGTTGATATCCATTACCATTGAGTCTTAAAACATTCCTCCGTCCAGCATCACCAGAGTACATTTCTCCCATACTTCTTTGCCATTTTCTCGCAATTGGTTTGCCAGTGCATCATTTTCTGTGCCAGGATTGAAAATAACCCTTTGAGCCGGACTATCCAAAATCTGCTGATAAATACTTTTCTGTCTCTCAGGATTCATATATATTGTCAATGTATGAAAATCCGGGCAATGCGCCAATGTTGGGTACACTGCCAGTCCATCGATTTCTTGATGCATTGGATGAATAGGAAAAACCTGGTGTCCATAGAAAGCCAATAAAGCCTGGGCTTTATTGGCGTAACGATTTTTTTTGGGCGATGCTCCCAGTATTGCAACAATCATAAAATCTCCTTTTTTTATTATGATAGAACCAGTTTTTGCAGGATAATATGCAAAAAAAAGTATATTCTGGAAATAATATATACAAAAAACTTGAATCTTTTGAGTATTTATATATTTTAGTTTAAATAACTATAAAGTAGGACAACACGAATGAGTCAAGAGCTTATTACATTAGAAGAATATTCGGCCAAAGCAGGCGGCAAAATCGCTATATTAAGACTAAACAATCCGGAAACTTTCAATTCCATGTCCATGGAAATGGCAGATCAATTTTTGGATAAAACCAACAACATCCGGCGAGACAATCAAATCCGGGTGGTTATTTTGACCGGACAAGGAAAAGCATTTGCCTCTGGCGGGGATTTCAATATGCTTTCTTCGTTTACTCAAAATAGCCCCATGGAAAATCAAATGCTCATGGAAAAATTTTACTCTTCGTTTTTATCATTAGCGGA
>CAZCVM010000069.1:3516-8734 GCA_964501965.1 uncultured Leptospiraceae bacterium
CGGGTGCCCACTATCGCAGCTATCAATGGCCACGCAATTGGCGCAGCTGCTTGCTTGACTCTGGCAGCAGATATCCGTTTGATTTCAGAGCAAGCAAAGATTGGATTCAATTTTACTAGAATCGGCATTCATCCGGGAATGGGAGCTTCCTATTTGATTGCTAAACTTTTAGGCTTGCAAAATGCAATGTATTTGGTTTATACCGGCAAAATCATTGATGCAAACAAAGCCATGGAAATGGGATTTGCTTTGGAAAAGCTGCCAAGTGATCAGATAATGGCGAGGGCCTTTTCTTTAGCGGAAGAAATAGCAGAAACCGCGCCCATTGCCAATTCTTTGTTCAAAAAAACAATGACAGATGGCGGGATATCTTCATTGAGAGAAGCAATGGATATGGAAGCCAAAAGCCAGGCAATAACCTATGCTTCCGATGATTTCAAAAGTGCCATAGACGCGATTCAAAGCAAAAAGAAAGAAATCCATTTTCAAGGCAAATAAGGCAACAATATCATGCGCCGCCTGAGAATACAATTAAGAAACAACAAGATATTAAAACCATCCATAAAATAAAACATTAAAAATAGAAACGTCCCCAAAAGAATCGTTATTGATTTGACATAACAATGGATTTTCTTTTTACTGACTTTCTATTTTTAAATTTTTTTTCTATTTCAAAAAAAATAATCATAAAAAGCAATAATTATCAAAGCGAGGACCATATTTATGACCGAAAAGAGAAATAAAAAGCAGCCCATGATCGGAGCAGAAGTTTTTATTGATATATTGTGCAATAACAATATCCGCACAGTATTTGGCTATCCAGGCGGATCAGTGCTTCCCATCTATGATGTATTGTATGAATCAAAAATTCATCATATTTTAACCAGACATGAACAGGGAGCTACGCACATGGCAGATGGAATGGCCCGTGTAACCGGTAAACCAGGCATTGTTTTCGCCACGTCAGGACCTGGCGCGACAAATATCGTTACCGGGTTGGTCAACGCGAAAATGGATTCTATACCTGTTGTTGCATTTACCGGCCAGGTCTCCACCCCAGTCATCGGCACAGATGCTTTTCAGGAAGCGGATATGTATGGCATTAGCTTACCCTTTACCAAATACAATGCTCTGGTAAAGGATCCTAAAATGCTTGCGACTCATATTCAAGAAGCAATCACTGTATCCAATAGTCAAAGACCAGGGCCGACATTGGTAGATATTCCTAAAGATATGCAAACATCGATTGTTGACAATTATGATCCGCAAAATATTCCTTTGACCATAGCCAAACGCCATTTGGATAAAGCAACAATAACCGGTGATATTGATGGTGTGATTGACGCTATCAACCACGCAAAAAGGCCACTTTTGTATGTGGGCGGAGGAGCCATTCATTCGGACGCTCACCAGGAAATCTTTGAGCTGGTTGAAAAAAACAATATTCCGGTCACCATGACTCTAAATGGATTGGGCGCGTTTCCAGGAACGCATCCTCTCGCTTTGGGAATGCTGGGAATGCACGGTACAGCTTACGCGAACACTGCGGTTCTGGAAACTGATTTGATTATCAGTTTAGGTGCGCGGTTTGATGACCGTGTCACTGGTAAAGTGGAAACTTTCGCAGCAAACGCGAAAAAAATTCATTTTGATATTGATCCCGCAGAAATCAATAAGGTTGTCAATGTGGATCATCATATTTTGGGCGATTTGAAAGAAGCCCTGCGGACTATTTTACCGCACATAAAAGAAAACGCCAGAGAGCAATGGAGCGAGCATATTCAATTTTTGAAAGAAAAATATCCATTGCGTTTTGATACCAATAGCCTGGATATTAAGCCCCAACACATCATCCGTAAACTCTATGAAGCTACCAATGGTAAAGCCATTGTCGCAACAGATGTAGGTCAGCATCAAATGTGGGCTGCTCAATATTTTTTGTTTGATAAACCGCGCTCCTGGGTAACTTCCGGCGGCCTGGGCACAATGGGATTTGGTTTGCCAGCGGCCATTGGCGCAAAAGTAGGACGTCCCAATGACCTTACAGTGCTCATCACTGGCGACGGTAGTTTCCAAATGAACATTCAAGAACTGGCCACAATCATGATGTACAATATTCCAATCAAAATAATATTGCTGGAAAATCAAACATTGGGAATGGTGCGCCAATGGCAGGATATGTTTTATGATGAACGTTTCAGCCAAGTTGATTTTTCGTACACTCCCAATTTTGTGGACATTGCCCAGGCATACGGGATTGCTGCTAAAAAAATTGACAAACGCAATGAGATAGACAATGGTCTAAAATTCCTATTGCAGGATCCTGACAAACCCGCCTTATTGGTGGCTGCCACGCCCAAAGATGAAAAAGTTTTTCCATTCATTCCGGCTGGCGGAACATATCGGGACATGATTGATTTTCCTGTATTTGGCAATCAAAAAGTAGTAAATGCATAAAATGATTGACGATATTCGGTGTTCAACATTGCTGAACAAGGTTGCTTAATGTTGAATATTATTCAACATTAAGCATTAAAAATTAAGCATTAGTGGGCAATTTTGTTTATAAATAACTTTAGGCATTTTTATGAAAGATAACAATTCATAAAAAATTTGGAAATATATCAAAAACAATTGAAATTGAAATTGAAATAAAAAAGAGGTTAAAAATGAAACATACTATATCTATCAAAGTACGCAATCATCCTGGCGTCATGTCCCATGTCTCAGGTCTTTTTGCCCGTCGAGGATTTAACATCGATAGCATAGCTGTCGGTGTGACGGAAAATCCGACAATCAGTATTATCACCATTGTTGTTCGGGAAAAAGATGAAAAAGTACAACAAATCATCAGCCAACTAGAAAAATTGATGGATGTGCTGGATGTGCAAGATCTGCTGTACAATGAATCAGTCACCAGAGAATTGGCATTGATCAACGTCAAAAGCATTGCCGGACAAAGGCCGGAAATTCTGGGCATTGTCGAAGTATTTGGTGGAAAAATAAATGATATGTCGGAAGATTCCATTTTGATCGAAGTCAGTGGCAATGCCCGCCAAATAAAGGCCATTATTTCCTTGCTGACAAAGTTTGGCATTAATGAAATTGTCCGAACCGGTCAAATCGCCATGCCGTTTCAAATCATTGATTCATAGTTCTGATGTTTTTGTTTTAGAAAACATGGGCACAACTAAGAATAATGAATAGACTTTTTGCGGGCTCAAAAAAAAATGGACAACAATATATAGACAAAAATCTATAAAAATATGTCTATAAAAATATATAAAGATACAATATAAGGAATAAACAAAGTATGGCAGAATCTAAAAAAAAAACCTATCCTGATAAATTTACCACTGCTTCCATAATTCGTCATATCGGTCAAGAGCATGACTTACCCGCTGCAAAAGCAAAAGAAATTGTCGAAGATGTCTTTGATATCATAGAAAAAGGCATATTGAGCGGTGAAAGAGTCCCTTTAGGACCATTTGGCAAAATTTTTATTCATACCAAGCCTGCAACCAAGGCACGCATGGGTCGCAATCCAGCCACAGGTGAACAAATAAAAATACCGGCAAAAAAAGCAACTCAAATCCCGAAAATGCGGTTTGGTAAAGCATTCAAAGATTTAGTACTCAAAACGAAAATCAAGTCCAAAACAAAATAAAACAAAACAAAAAAATAAAACAAAAAATAAAATCATGCAGGCAAAAGCACAAAACATGAGGCTCTTTGATCATCCTTCCATAGGTCAAAAAATGGAAATTCGGCCTAAAATGCGTGCAGCATTGCGGCGCTCCAGAGGTCCTATGGCTGTGCTTTTGCATATTCCCTTTGTCAACATTTTGTTTCCTTTGTTTCTCTGGTTGCAGGGCTACCGATTATTGCAAGCGCATTGGCTTTTTAAGAACAGCCATAGACAAGTAGGCAGCACAATGCTTCACTACTTCAGTCAATTGCTTCAAGTCTGGTTGACTGCCTGGATGATCAACACCTTTCTTCTTATAGGTTTGCAATGGGATCCATTCGGTCACAGCCTGATTTACATCAAAAAAGGTATTGCTGCGGTTTTTGCTCTATTCACAAACCAGGCAATCTCCATTGGGCATATATTTCCCTTCCATCAGACTCTGTTTGACATGACCAGCCATTGGAACTCCGTTTTGTGGAATGGCGCAGTATTGGGATTTATATTGATTTTGTTTTATACACTGGGATATTTGACATATATGGCAGTTTTTTTTACCAGGATTTATCCCAGGATTTCTTCTTCGAATTGATTATTGTATGAAAAATATGCGCATCGGTATTGTTTCTTTTATCAATGCTTGGCCATTGACATATTATTTGAAAGATTTCTTCCCAGATGCTCAGATCTATGCGCAAGTACCGTCCCTATTGGCGCAAAACCTTTTGCAGGGTCAGTTGGATGTAGCACTATTGTCAACGATTGTACACGCGGATTTGTATCCGCAAACCAGGATCATGCCCTATTTGGGAGTCGCTTCAGATGGCCCGGTGCTCTCGGTAAATTTATTTTTGCAAAAAGACCAAAAAGAATGGAACACAAAGAAAAACTTTTGTACGGTTGCGTTGGATCCAGCCAGCCGCTCTTCCAATGCTATGCTCAAAATATTGTTTGCTCACTGTTATCCAAATACAAAAATACAATGGACTCTGCCGGAGATGCATACGAGCCTGGAAACCAGGCTGCAAAACGCGGACGCAGTTTTGGCTATCGGTGACACAGCTTTGCAACATATATACACCCACCAATATTGGGACCTAGGGCAATGGTGGCAGCAAGTCTTTGCCAAACCCTTTGTCTATGCTGCCTGGATCATACGCAAACAATCGGCGGATCAAAAGATTTTTGCCGGATTACAGCAAAGCCTGGACCGCGGCTTGGCCAATTTACCGACCATCATCCATGCAGCACGCAAACAAAATCCCCATTTAACCATGGATCTTTTGGAGCGATATTTTACCAGGCACATCCAATACAGACATGATAGCAACCATATCCAGGGCCTGCAAATGTATTTTCAGCAGCTCAAAAAACTAAATTTGATTGGGAATGTGCCTGAAATATAGCTGTTTTTTGCATTCCACTTGACATTATTGGATGATTTTTATTTTACTGCTGTAAAATAATGAAAAATTTAGCTAAATAATGAAAAAAGTGAAATATTGTCATGAATCTTTCCCTATATAAGCA
>CAZCVM010000070.1:0-7502 GCA_964501965.1 uncultured Leptospiraceae bacterium
CGGCAAAAAAACCTGGCTTTGGAATGGTTTGTTGTCGGCATTCTAGTGGTCATGGGAGTATACCAATTTGGATTGTATTTGTTGCGCCGAAAGGATAAATCGCCGTTGTATTTTAGTATTTTTGTGCTTTTTTTAGCTTGTCGGGTTTTGTCCACCGGTGAAAAATTTTTAGCTTTCTTGTTTCCTGAAATGAACTGGCAGATCATTGTCAAAATAGAATATGCTTCATTTTATGCATCCATACCAGTCTTTTCTATGTTTTTACGGTCTTTGTATCCGGCAGAGTTTCATAAAAATATTTTGAGAGCTATATTGTATGTTGGTATTTTATTTACCAGTATTGTGGTACTGTTTCCGGTATATTATTTTTCCTATTCATTGCTGTATTATCAAATTTGGACTTTAGCGGTGGGGATTTATGGAAGTCTGGTAGTGATTCGCGCGTTTCAGCAAAAAAGAGACGGCAGTTATTTGCTTTTATCTGGCTGGATTATCTTTTTTATTGCTGTGATAAATGATATTTTGTATTATACTCATGTTTTTGTAAGCACGCCATTATTGCCAGCAGGAACATTTATTTTTATTATTCTTCTGGCTATGGTCTTGTCAACCCGCTTCTCTCGCGCTTTTAGTAAATCAGAGCGGCTCAATACAAAATTGGAATCAGAAATTAGTAAGCGGATTGATCAGCTTCATTTGCGCAATCTTCGGCGTGGGCAAGGCCTTGACCTTACAAAAAGAGGGAATCATAAGTTGCCAGATGCTTTGTCAGATATTGATCAAGAAATCAATGATTTGCAAAAATTTTTGCACGGAATGGCGGAATGGAAAAAGCCGGATATTCTGATTGAACATATCTTTCATTTTGTCCATCAAAGATACGGCGTGGAAGGATTATGGTTGTCATTGATTGATGAAGAAAAAAAAGAAGCCTTTACCCACAATTTTATCGGAGGAGATTTATTTGCCAGAGAAACTAAAAAATTGATCCAAAATATTCGGGTGCCGCTCAATGAAACGGGCGGTACAACCTGGCGGACTTATATCCGGAAAAAAAGTGTGTATCTTCCTCGTTTAGTGCCCAATAAATGGAGTCCAGTGGATAGACTGGTGGCAGATACCATTGGCATTGTATCCCTTGTTCAAATACCGATTTTATTTGATGACAATATCATTGCTGTACTCAATATGGGAACTTTTACAAAAAAAATGAGCCTGCCAAGATCAGAAATGGAATTTTTAGAAAAAATTTGTGATCATCTCGCTGCAGCTATCCGGCAATCCAATAAATAGACCCTAAATTTATCCTTCAAAAAGATTAGGGAATCCAAAAATTTATATTTTTTTTGGGACAAATCTTTATGTCTGGAGCTTTCTATTAATAAGACAACTATCTGTTTGTGATGAGGTGTTTTATGAATTGCAGTTCCAAACCCAAAAAATACGCAAATCATACCAGCGTAAGTCTAAAACAAAGGCATTTCAAAAAACTGCTAAAAGCAGAGACAGAGCATGGATTTTCAGCAAATGAGATCATGATTCTATTGCTCCGATATATGAATGAACGAGCTTTTACTATTGTCGCGAAACGGGAGCGGGTGAAGTATCAATTGCCTGAAGGAGATATTCAGATTGTAAATTTGTATGTTGAGCAGCGTGATTATGAGAGGAATTTGGATACGCGGAGGTTTGCCAAGGTTTCTGTGTCTTGGCTTTTGGCTTATGCAATTGACCATTTTTTGGATATTATTCTTCGGAAAATTTATGAAAGTATAGATTGTGGTAAGGAAATTTTAAATAACTATATAGGCCCTCAGACATTTTCGGTTAAAAAATTGAAAAACCGCATTCGTATGGTCTCTATTTGGTATCCACAAAGAGAATAACCATCAAAAACCTCCCAACCAAAACAAAAAACCGCCCGCGCATCGAATTTATATACTAAACTGGAATTTTTATTGGTTGCAATTGTGGCCATGGTTTATTTTTTTGGTTTACAAAATAAAAAATGCTCTCTGGAGGGATTTTGATAGCCCTTCATACCCATAGGGAGGAAAGAACAAATGAAAAGACAATATGAATTAATGGTGATACTACCATTATCCAAAAAAGATGAAGCAAAAGATCAGCTAGACCAGCTATTGCAAAAATATGAAATTGACAAATTGGAAGAAAAAGAATGGGGTAAACGGCGTATGTATCATCCCATTAATAACAGCCAGGACGGATTTTATTTGATTTGTGCTGTGGAAGCTGAAGGCCGAAAAGTAAAGGAAATCGAGCATGTTTTCCGTCTGGATCCGAATATAGAGCGTTTTCTTTTTATTCGCCAATAATAAAAAAATTCTTGCGCCGCTAAAAAGTATGAAAAGTATTGGGAGTCACGCAATGCTGCTATACAATTGTGCAGTATTTTTGCAGTATTTTTCTATAAAGGAGACAACATGGATATTAATAGTGTAGTCCTAGTGGGACGATTGACTCAGCAACCGGAATTGCGCCATACTCCGACGGGTACGCCCTATTGCAAATTTTCTTTGGCCTTGAATCATTATTATAAAAGTAAAGATGGTCAGCGAGTAGAAGAAGTAAGTTTTTTCAATTGCGTTGCTTGGACAGGCACAGCTGAAGCGTTGGTCAAATATGGAACAAAGGGAAAGCAAATTGGTGTCACAGGACGTCTGAATCAAAATAGGTGGGTGGATTCAAATGAGCAAAAAAGGTCAACAGTGGAAATTGTTGTGTCCACAATGCAGCTTTTGAGTAGTCCAGGAGAAAGAAGCTCTGCTTCAACCAATGTGGCTAATGATGGATCATATAGTCGAGCATCAGAACCGGAAAATAATCCTGTTGATGATTATGGCAATTCCAATAATGATTATAGCAATTCCAATGATGATGATATTCCTTTTTAGGAATGCGATTTGGGAACCAATTTGAAAATCAATTGCGATAGATTGGTTTTAATGTTGTTTTATTTTAAATATAAAAAATTTTATAAAAAAATAATAGAATGGGAAAGAGGTAAAGTATGGCAGAAGATACCATAAATTCAGCGGCCACCCCCGCCCCCCGTAGGCAAGGAAGTGGTGAATACCAGCAGCGTTCAGAACAACGCGGCAATCGTTACGAAAGAAATGATAGAGGCAATGACCGCGGACCAGGCGGCGGAGGCAGACGCGGACACCCGCGCAAGTTTCGCAAAAAGGTTTGCAGGTTTTGTACCAATAAAGATATGGTAATGGATTACAAAAATGTTGAAGTGTTGGAACGGTTTATTACGGAACGCGGCAAAATATTACCACGTCGTATAACCGGAACCTGTGCGCGACACCAAAGACAATTGTCACGCGCGATAAAAAGGGCGCGTACCATGTCATTGCTGCCTTATACAGTTCAATAATGCGAAGTTACGTCATAAACACATAAGGATATGTTGTCCCAAAATTTATCGACAGCAGTAGATATTTTGGCATCTACAAGTTTTTTGGCTATCATGGTGTCACTGGTTTATTTGCTGATTGTCATATTTGTCAATTATATTTTAGCCAGGTCAGGGATGAGTGTCAAAAATGCTGGTTATATTTTGGTGGGACCAGCAGCAATGGTAATGATTCTCACAGCAGGCTCATGGGGTATAATGATTTTGCCGTTAGTTTTGGCCTGGACATTTTTCCGAGGCTGGAAATATCGGTTGCCCTATCAAAAATTGTTTATTGTTAATACGGCAGTGATTTTTATGTTCACCGGATTAACATTGTTGATGCCTTTTATCGTTTTGGATCTTGACTGGGCAAAAATGATGACACTTATAGAAAAAGGACTCGCAAAGCATTCTGCGGAACTGAACAAGTGGGGCATTAAAACAGCGACAGATATGACATTGTTGAAAAAACAGATACAAATAAGTTTGTCTGTGGTTCAGGTGATTTATCCGTTTTTGCTGTTTTTTTATAGCACTATTGTGGCGGTTTTTTTGATGCCCATAATACAGTTTTTTTGGAAACGTTATCAGGGAGCAGTTGTTCAAAAAAGTACTTTGATTCATTTTAAGCTGCCGGATAGATGGATTTTTGTTTTGCTGGGATTTTTGGCATTGGCAGTTTGGAATATGAATTGGTACAATGTGGCTGGTTCCTTTATTGCCTGGAATGGATTGCTGATTACCGCGTTTTTTTATGCTATGCAGGGAAGCGCAGTTTTCGTTTTCATTGTTCAAAAAAAACAAAAAGAAAAATGGCTGCTTCCTATTGCATTGATTTTTTTCTTTTTGCTGGGGAGTTATGCGATTGTTTTGACATTTTTGTTATTTAGTGTTTTGGGTATTAGCGATTTTTGGCTTAATCATAGAAAATTAATGGAAAAGAACAAAGGAGATCTATCATGAAAGTAATATTACAACAAGATGTTCCCAATTTGGGAGAGGCCGGAGATATTGTTCAGGTAAAAAGAGGATACGCACGCAATTTTCTGATGCCTCGCAATATGGTGCTTGTGGCGACTGCGTCCAATCAGCGCCAGAAAAAACATCAGGACCGTTTGATCAAATTTAAAAAAGACAAACGGGAAAAAACAGCACGCGCTATGGCAGAAAAGTTTACCAATATTGTCTGCGATTTTAAAGTCAGGGTAGGGGATGTCGGAAAATTGTATGGTTCTGTGACCGCGCTCGATATAGCACAAAATTTGTATGACCAGGGTTATTCATTGGACAAAAGAAAAGTCCAATTGGCGGAGCCGATCAAAGCTCTGGGAGAATATGAAGTAACGGTGAAGCTTGCCCAGGGGATTGAGTCGCAGATTAAAGTCCGGGTGATGGATTTGGACGGCAATTTGGAAATCCAAACGAAATCCAATAAAGACCAGGTTGAATCTCAAGATGATTATCAAGGTGGATATAGCGAAGAAGCCAACGCGGAAGTCGATCAAGATGAGAAAAATTTTGATCAGCCCATAGCTGAAAATGGCGATTCACAAACAAGCACAGAGCAAAAGGAACTTGTTATTGAAGACGTGTCTGAGTAGGTTTTTTTTGCATGACCGGAAATGAATATCCTTCCATACCGTTGTCACAGCCGCCGCATGATCGGGAAGCAGAGACAGCGGTATTGGGCGGATTGTTGTTAAAAAAAGATGCCATACCGGACATCCGAGGATTTTTGGATGGCAGTGATTTTTATTTTGATGCCAACCGTATTTTGTATGAAGCAATCAGTGCTATCAATGACCGCAATGAACCGGTTGATATTATCAGTGTTCGCAATGAACTGATCCGCAATAAAAATTATGACAAAAGTGGGGGGAATGATTATCTAAAGACTATTTATGATAATGTCATGGCCTCTGCCAATGTAATGACTTATGCCAAAATTGTTCGCGAAAAAGCACTTTTGCGGACTTTGATGACTAGATCGCAGCAAATCATCGAAGAATGCCTGAATTCTCCTAAAAATCCGGAAGATATTTTGCGCGACGCCGAACAAAGTATTTTTAGCGTGGCAACATATCACCAGCGCAATGAGGATTTGCGGACTATTGGCGAGCTATTGCCAGAAGCACTTAGAAAAATCGAAGCTTTAATCAAAAATGAAAACAATTTGCCTGGTGTTAGTACTGGATTTCGCCATCTGGACAAATATACAACAGGTTTTCATGGCGGGCAGTTGATTATTATTGGAGCAAGGCCGGCTATGGGAAAAACCACTCTGGCTTTGAATTTTGCCCAAAATATCGGCGTAGAACAAAAATTGCCGATTGTCATTTTTTCATTGGAAATGTCCGGGCAGGAGCTGACATTTCGTATGTTGAGCTCGGCGTCATTTATTGATAGTCAAAAATTGCGAGTGGGCGATGTGAGTGAAATAGAGTTTAAACGATTGATCAAAAAGGTTGAGCCGTTTCACCAGGCTCCCATATATATCAGTGATAATCCCCAGACTACAGTGCATGAATTGCGGGGAAAATTGCAACGCCTGGCCCGCAAAATAGGCGGGATATCCATGGTTGTTGTCGATTATTTGCAATTAATGATTTCCGAAAGAAAGATGCGTCAGGAAAACCGGCAAGGAGAATTGGCGGAAATATCTCGTGGGCTGAAAGCCATTGCTCGGGATTTCAATTTGCCGGTGGTAGCTTTGACTCAGCTCAATCGCGCGATCGAAAACCGACAGGATACGGAGCCGAGATTGGCGGATATACGAGAATCAGGAGCCATTGAGCAGGACGCAGATATGGTTATGTTTTTGCATCAGGAGCAAGATAAAGAAAAGAATCTTTCTGATCGGGTAAATCAACAAGCCTCCCATGAGCCAGAAGATAAAATGAATCAATCTGCCGGAGACGAGGCTCCGCTGATCAATTTAATTCTCGCAAAAAATCGGGCCGGTCCCACCGGCCGAATCAAGCTGCGCTTTTTCAAAAAATTTACACGTTTTGAAAGCTATGAGATTGTAGATGAAAACCTGTATTGAGACGGATTAACCCAATGGATATAGAGTCAGGTATTTTTTCTTCCACACGGAATCCGGTATCAAATGCGATTCAATTTCTATTGGGTAGTACAGCATTATCTGGCCATGGGTTTTTCCTTGCGCATCATTTTTGAGACTGGAAGCACCGCCGCCGCCAAGACTGTCTCCCAGGATAAAATTTAGCGCGTGAATATTGGGTGCTTTGTAACAAGTCACCTTGCCAAGGGCGATTCCTTGAAAATAGTTTTTGACATTTGCTTCAGTCAATTCTTTTTCCAGTATTGGATAGAGTTCAGGAGTGCGAGCTACGATGCCTACATTGCTGGCTTCGCCTTTGTCACCGCTGCGCGCGTAAGCCAAAAGCAACAATGGCACTCGAATTTTGCCTGTTTGTGTTTGCTGTGATTTTTTTGATATTATAATTGGGTCTGTCAAATTTGTTGCATTGTTGGCTGATTTAGGGGGTGAGTCTGTCTGGTTTTGACCACGAGGAGAATCATCTGCTTGCGGAGGAATGGAAAATGAAATACCCTGGTAAATATTTCGGTCTTCTAGAAAAGTATTGCCATTGATTTCGCATTGAGCCTGGACCAGGTGACGTTCTATCAAAGTAGGCCAATAAACAACAACAGGCGCGATAGCTGCTCTGCCGGCCGCGAAACCAGTGATACCGGCTGGACCGGATGTTAGTAAAGGAGCGATTTCTTTGGCAAATCGTTTTAGTTTTTCCTGGCTATGATCTTTGACGCCCAAACGGACCACAATTTCGCGGCGGGCATTTTCCGGAAGATGTGGATTGGTGGGTGTGCCAATCGGGCCAAAACATGAGTTGATGCCAATGTATTCGGCTGCAAACTCTTCGAGTTCAATATCCAGTGATTTTAGTCGGTTTTTTACGGCCTGGATAGCTTTTTCTGCTTTTTGTTCCACATCAAAGCCAGCCATAGTGAATTGACTAAAAGCTTTATATCCATCCTGGTACGCGATCGACACTTTGAGTTTTTCCGGTGGCGCATAACCCCGGATGCCTTT
>CAZCVM010000070.1:7512-8684 GCA_964501965.1 uncultured Leptospiraceae bacterium
TACTTGAACGCGGTCCGGGCCTTCCTGAGACAAATGGATCGTGGTAAAATCTGCTGTGACATCTGGTGTCAGATAACTTTTGGGATTGCCCATTTCGTATACGAGTTGTTCAGACACTGTACCTACGGAGACCAAACCGCCTGTTTGGGGGTGTTTGGTAACAGTAAATGACCCGTCCTGGTTTATCTCGCAAATAGGATAACCGATATTGCCCATATCCGGGATCATAGGCCAATCAGTAAAATTGCCGCCAGTGGACTGGGCACCGCATTCGAGTATGTGGCCGGCTACAATGCCAGCAGCCAGTTTGTCCCAGTCATGCATGGACCATCCAAATTCATGGATCAAGGGCGCAAGTGTTAGGGAAGTGTCCGTGGCCCGCCCGGTAATGATGATTTGTGCTCCCTGGGATAGGGCCTGAACTATTGCACCCGCGCCGATATAAACATTTGCGCTAAGTATTTTGTCTTGGATATTTTGAAATGGTTGCTGATTTTCCATGTTGGCCAAATCTGTTTTTTGGGACAGTTCTGGGATTTGTTGTAAAATATCATCGCCATAAACAATAGCCACTTGCAAATGGGAGATATTTTGTTTTTGGGCTATGTCCAACAGGGCTTTGCACGCGGCCTGAGGATTGATACCGCCAGCGTTGGATATGACTTTGATGTTTTTTTGAACAATATCAGGCAGGATTTGTTCCATAACTGTCAAAAAATCACGCGCATAACCAGCTTCCGGATTTTTTTGCATTTGTTTGGCCAAAATCGACATGGTGGTTTCAGCTAGATAATCAAATGTCAGGTAATCTATGGGGCCGCCTTGGACGAGTCTTAATGGAGCAATGTCACTATCTCCCCAAAACCCGCTGCCATTGGCAATAATTATTTTTTTTGAGTTTTTTGTGTGAGGCATAAATTTTTCCTTTATTTTTGGTTACTTTTAGTTGCTTTTTCTGCACAATTATGATTATTATGTTTCAATTGCTTTTATTGAATGTTATATGTTTTCTTGAGCACTTATTTTGTAAACCGGCTTTTTATTTTTTTCATTTCATTTCATTTCTTTTTATTTAAGATGAATGAATCATTGCAAATGAAAAAATCAATCAGAAAATACAATCGGAAAAATCAATGCGACAGATAAAAAAAATGCATGAATACAAAAAATAT
>CAZCVM010000071.1:0-8640 GCA_964501965.1 uncultured Leptospiraceae bacterium
GCAAGCGACAAATGGATGAGCGGGATCAAAGGAATGTCTCTTAAAAGCGCGTAACGAATGTCAAAACCATAACCGCCGTTTTCATATTTGAGATCATCGTTTTCCAATTCCAAAGCAGGGATATATTTGAAACCTACATCAAATCCGCCGACAATGGGCAGCCACGGCAAAGCGACTCGCGCATATAATGACGGTCCGATAAGAAATGGAAATTTATCCATGCTGCCCACACCAATACTGGTGATGCTTGTTGCAGCTTCCTCGATGGAGCCAAATTCTCCCATTATTCCGAGTCCAGCACCGGCACTCACTAAAAAGCTAGGCATGGGAGCCAATGCTCCTGGCAAGGCAGCGCGGTAATCATTGCGTCCCAGGGAAGCAAAAAACGGTGTTCTCTCTGATAAATAAGACGACATTTCACCAGCCACTTTGTTAAAATCCTCAGCAGCAGCAGGACTGACAGTCGCGAGGGAAACAGTATGACCGGGTTTGACAGTAAAAGACACAAGAGCTAAAGCGAGTATTGTGCTTAGCACTCCAATTTTGTTGATTTGCATTTAAATCCTCCGTAAATCGATATATAGATTGATACAATACCATACTTTCA
The DNA here is from genome assembly GCA_964501965.1 of uncultured Leptospiraceae bacterium. Taxonomy (GTDB): domain Bacteria; phylum Spirochaetota; class DYNZ01; order DYNZ01; family DYNZ01; genus CAZCVM01. The sequence goes on from CAZCVM010000071.1 coordinate 608, forward strand.
GGTTGGAAAAAAAGTGCAATAATATAATGATTTTTGGTATTTTTATTTTTAATTGAACCGAAAAATAAAATAAAACCAAAGTATTCTCAGTACAATAGCATGGCATACCAAAAAAAACGAACTTCGCGCACTGCAAAACCAAAAAGTAGCTCAAAAACCCGGACCACAACCAATGCTCGGGTCAAAAAGCAATCTCCGGATGAAACAATAAAAACCAGTTCCCATTTTTCGCGCTTTTTTCAAAGCAAAGCAATGAAGTTTTTGGCTGGTGTGGCTGTAGTCATTTTGCTGTCCTGGTTGTCGCATCAAGCCTGGAAATTTTTGGGCAATTGGCAAATTCAATGGCAGAGTCCTTTGACATTGGCACCCAAGAAGCAGGATAAAATCGGTCCGATAACAAGCAAGCAAAGCCCTGGATATCGAAACAACAATAAAAATGGCCATTTGCAATCATTGCAGGCAACCAAATCAATGCAGCGGGATTTTTATATCTATTTGTATCGATTAACAGAGGAAAGTCAGGACTTTCCTCTGGTTCGGGTAAAACGCAGTTTTCGTCGCAAACCAGAAGATTGCGGTAAGTATTTTCAGGCTGTTTATCGGACACTGACGCGGGGGCCTTTGAGTCAGGAAAAAAAACAGGGTTTGGACACAGCTTTGCCCGATGATATGGCATTTTTGGGTTTGCGCTGCCAAAGCAAGGATAAATTGTTGATTTTGAATATGGATAAAAATTTTGCCAATGATGGGGGCAATATTTTGCGTTCGCGGCTCAAACAATTGGTTTATACGTTTACTGGTTTTTCTGAGGTTTCAGGTTTAGTGCTTTTGATTGAAGGCAAACACAAATCTGCTTTGACCGGGGATGGCGTGGTGATTCCAAAAGTGTTGACGCGGCACAATTTGCCCTGATTGATTTCAGGAATCATGTGATTAGAACATTATGGCTTATAGTCTCATAACCTGGATGAGGTGTATCACAAAGCTTACCAGGCCGGAAATCAAATAGAGCGCAATGATAATAACCAATGCCCATTTTTGCAAAAAGAAAAAGAACATTATTAGCAAAATAATGGATAATATCAATTTGAATCCGCGCAGCTTTTCCAACAAAACTGCCTGAGGCTTGCTATAACGGATAGTAGAAACCATAAGCAAAGCTGTGGCAGCAAAGAAAAGAATACTAAACAATTTGGGTATTTGCATTCCTTGAAAAATGAGCGGTTGTAAAGCAATGACAATACCTGCCACAGGTGAGGGTAGTCCTTGAAACGAAGTGGAGCTGGCTTGAAGGTTGAATCTGGCCAAACGATAGGCAGTACAAATGGGGAAAATAGCGGCAATAATCATGCCATAATTGAAATTCATTTGCCCGCTGATGATGTATAAATCAGATAAAAACATGTGGTAACCCAGGTATCCGGGTGCTACACCAAAAGTAATCAAGTCAGCTAAAGAATCCAATTGTTTGCCCATTTCGCTATTGACTTTTAAGGCACGGGCAACCTGTCCGTCAAATCCATCAAAAATAGTGGCAAATATGATCATTAAGCCGGCAATTTGTAAGTTATTTTCAATATTGGGATTGGAGCTATAAACCAGAGATAAAAACCCAAAAACGAGATTGCCCATGGTTAGGCTATTGGGAATCCAGGCGAGTCGAAGTGTTTTTTTCATTTTTAGGTTTTCTTTCTATACTAATGAATTTTATTTTTGTGGTTTTTTTTCCTTGTAAAAGAAAGATATCGCTTGCCAAGTGTAAAGAAAAAAAAGTTTCCTATAATAACAAAAATCATAAAAAATATAATGTACCATTATAAAAATCCTTTACAATATTATTGGGCCATGAAAAAGAAAAAAATCGATGTCCCGATAGATAGCAATAGCATTGGTTACTGGATGAGCCGAGCTTTGTCTTTGGCCCGGCAAGCTTATCTGGCAGATGAAGTACCGGTGGGAGCAGTTTTGGTACTGCCGGGCGGACAGGTAGTGGAGCAGCGCAATCGTATTCGCGCTTATAAAGACCCAACAGCGCACGCTGAAATATTGTGCATTCAGGATGCAGCGAAAATTTTGGCCAATGAACGAGTGCGGGGCGTATTGATCACAACCTTGGAGCCCTGTCCAATGTGTGCTGGTGCTGCTCTTTTGGGCCGGTTGGACGCCATTGTTTTTGGCGCGTTTGACCCAAAGAGCGGAGCTTGCGGTTCAACCTGCCAAATCTGTCAACCGGTTCACCATTCTGCAAATTTCAAAAATCCGTTCAATCATTCCATTGCTTTGTGGCCTGGATTCATGGAACAAGCCTACAAAAATATATTACAGGATTTTTTTAAAAATAAACGAAAAAATATGGGTAAATCACGATTCTGATATATACTTAACAGTTGTGCTTGACAAATAAAATAGATACTTCGGTATCGTAACAACTTTGGGAGAGGTGTCCGAGAGGCTTAAGGTGCAACATTGGAAATGTTGTGTATCGCAAGATACCGGGGGTTCGAATCCCCCTCTCTCCGCAAATAAAATCAATAGGATAAAAATAAGATATCTTTTAGGATTTATTTTTAATTTATTATTTTTATATTTTACAGCTACAAAGAGCAGCAATAAAAAAAACTCCAGGTAAAAAAAATGAGAAAAAATCTACCAGTAACAAACACGGAAAAACCATTAAAAGATAATAGTTTGCTCATATCCAAAACCGACCTCAAAGGAATCATTACTTACGCAAGCCATGATTTTTCTGAACTGAGCGGTTTCGGTGATGATGAATTGGAAGGCAAACCGCACAATATCATTCGGCATCCGGATATGCCGCCGGTGGTTTTTGAAGATATGTGGAATACGATCAGCAAAGGTTTGCCCTGGGCTGGAGTTGTGAAAAACAGATGCAAGAACGGCGATTTTTATGTAGTATACGCGGAAGTATCTCCCATTAAAGAAAATGACAAAATTATTGGTTATATGTCTGTGCGGTATCGTCCCCAAAAAGAGCAAAGAGAACAAGCTCTGCAATTGTACAAGGATATTAATAGCGGCAAAGTGCAGTTCAATCCGAACAAAAAGAAAAGCCTCCATAAAACAATGAGTATGAAAGCCAAGTTTTTTGGTATGCAAGGCATCACAGCGGTACTTTTTTTAGCATTGGCCGGTGTGTTTGGTTTTTCTATGAAGTATGCTATTAATAAATTAGAAGATTTTATGGATTATTTTGGTACAGCCAAAAACTTGCAGCTCAATTTTAAGGATCAGCTTCATGAATGGAAAAATATGATGTTTTATCGGGATGATCCGGAAAAAATGGCTCAGGCGCGAAAGCTGTTAATGAATCAAAGTAAGAAATTTGAAACGGATCTGAAAAAACTTGTGCATGCCGAATTTGTTACAGAAACTCTGGGAGAAGATAGCAGTTTGGTCCAGAACCTCAATCAACTATCTACGGATTACAATCAATTGTTGAAAAAGTATGCCGTTTATATCAATAAATTTAAGGATATGACGAACGCTGAGCTTATGGAGGCGGACAAAGATGTGCGTCAGATAGACAAAAAGTTTTCCAAAAAGTTTGAGAATATTATTAATGAATATTTATTGGCAGCGACCCAGGCACGCGACCAGCGCATGATGTATGTTTATATTTTGGTTATTGTCATTGTGTTTGTATCTTTGAGTGTTTCCGGTATTTTAGGCCTGATTATTTTTCAAAGTTTCCGCAAATCATTGTTACAAAATATACGCATATCGCATGAAATGGCATCTGGAGATTTGACAACAAGAGTAGAAACCACTAGCAGCGATGAAATTGGTCAGTTTCAAAACGCGACTAGGGCAATGTTGATCAATATGCGAGGATTTATGACCCAAATTTTGGAATCTGCGTATCGGACAGCTCATAAAGCAGAAGAGCTCAATGATTTTTCCGGTCAGCTTTCCACTACAGCGCAAGATCAATCTGTGATTGCCGAGGAAGTATCAGCCTCCGTTGAGGAATTGTCATCTACAGCGGAAAACATTGCCAATCTGGTAAAAACGCAAACTGATAGCGTCCGCGACAATAAAACTCACAGCATGGACATGATGAATATCATGGAAACAGTAGATAAACAAATACTGAGTTTGAAAGATTTGGCCCGCAATTCCGCAGAATTGGGTTCTCAGGGAGACAACCGAATCAAAAAAGCAAACGATGCTATGGAAGACATCAGCCATAGTGCCAACCAAATTAGTGAGATTATCGGTTTGATCACGGATATTTCTGATCAAACCAATTTGCTGTCTCTAAATGCTGCGATAGAAGCTGCCCGCGCCGGAGAAGAGGGCCGAGGATTTGCTGTTGTCGCGGATGAGATTTCAAAACTGGCAGAACGAACAGCCAGCAGTGTCAAGGAAGTGGCCCAGTTGATTGCATTGACCGGCAATGCCGTGGACAATGGCCGCACACAATTTACGGAAGCAAATAGTATATTGCGCAAAGTGATTCAGGCTGTGGATGATATGGATGAATCCGCCAGTAATACAGCCGAAAAAGTCAAAGATTTGATACAAAAAGCAAATTCTATCAGTAAAAATACGGATAAAGTAACTCAGTTGGCTCAGTCCATTGAAAACGCGGCCATTGAACAACAAAGCGCGACGCAAGAAATCAGCAATACAGTAGATACCATGGCATCCCATAGTCAAAATGTCGGCACCAATGCAACAAGTCTAGCGCAAGTAGCCAAAATAATGACACAACAAGCCAATGATTTGAAAAAGCTGGTAAGCAATTTTCGAATCCGCAAAACTTAGGACTGTGAGCGTTTCATTTGGAAAATCAATCAAAATAAATAGGAAATATAGGAGATTTGTATGTTGGATCAATATTTAGTAGCAATATATTTAGGATCAGACAGTGATATTGCTCAATTTGAAAAAGCATTTGAAATTTTGGAAAAATGGCAATTGCCGTATTGCTTGCATATTTTGTCTGCGCATCGGACTCCGGTGGAGTTGCACCAGGCTATGGAAAAGGATCATCAGGCTGGCGTGAGGGTGTTTATTGCCGGTGCTGGTATGGCCGCGCATTTGCCGGGAGTGATTGCTTCCAAAACAATCAAGCCTGTGATCGGTGTGCCATTGGTATCAGGTCCTTTGAATGGAGTGGACGCGTTGCATAGCATTGTGCAAATGCCCCCTGGTATTCCAGTAGCAACCATGGCAGTAGGTAAAGCTGGCGCGCAAAACGCGGCCATTTTTGCTGCTCAATTGTTGGGAGGAGAATGGCAGGAAAAGGTGGGACAAATGCGTCAGGAAAAAGCAAAAGACATTGTCCAAAAGGAATCTTTAGCGCGGGAAAAAGGATATAAAGCTTTTTTATAGACTTTGTTTATGCATTATACTGATCCCCAAAGCCAAAATTATATTTCCAATCACCAAAAACGAAATCGGGAACGCAATTATCCGCCGAAGTATCAGTTCGAGATCGGGCCCATTCGTATCCGAAAATTGGTTTTTCAAGGTTATGGTTTGGGGCATTTGGAAGGTGTTCCGAAATTGGTGCATGATTTCAATCATGTCGCAGTCATGGGTCAAGAAAACCTCACAGAAGCTGTGAACAAGGATAAAAAGGAAGCCAAGAAAACGAAAAAAAGGCGAAAAAAAAGACGCGGTTTTTTCAAAATCCTGCCGCCGGATCCAGATGCTCAATTTCCTTCGCCAATTTCCGGAGAAGAGCTCATTGGCAAAACTTTTTTTATTGCTTTGGCAGTTCCAGGGGACTTGGTTTATGCCCGGATTGTACGAGAAAAAAAAGGGCTGGCCTGGGGTCAAGTTACCAAAGTATCAGAATCGGGTAGTGCGCGGGTGCAACCGGAATGTCCGATATATGGACAATGCGGTGGATGCCAGATGCAACACATTTCGTACAAAGATGAATTGGCAACCAAAGAAGAAGCTGTATTGTCTTTTGCTGGACCTTTGTTAGAAAAATGGCAGCAATCAGGAGTAGAGCTGCCAACGATCGAGTCCATTGTACCGTCGCCCCAGAGGCATCATTATCGCAACCATATTCAAATCAAATCCAACCGTGATCGGCAATTGGGTTTTTTTGAACGAGGCAGAAAAAAAGTTGTCCCATTGCCGGACTCTGGATGCTTGCTGTTGCCAAACGAGATGAATCAAACCTTGCGACAAATTGCAACCGAGAAAAAACATCAAATACCGCCGGATTTTAATATTAGGGTTCGGCAAAACAATCAAGACCAGGTATTTTTGAAGAAAATACTGGACGAGCCTTTTGCTATGTATTTGGCAGATGAAGTGGATGGCATTCAGTTTCGTATAAAGATGGACAATTTTTTTCAGGTGAATCGCTTTCAACTGGAACGCTGGATCGAGTTGATTTTGGATCTGGCTGAATTGGATGGCACAGAACATGTACTGGATTTGTACTGTGGCAGCGGTCTGATTACTTTACCATTGGCCAAACGGTGTTGCCAGGCTATCGGTATAGAAATCAATCCACATAGTATAGCAGACGCGACGCAAACAGCAATTCAAAATGGCATAGAAAACATTCGGTTTATCGCGGCTGATGCTTACCAGGGCGCGAAACAAGTAACCAAAGCGGATTTGCTGGTAGTGGATCCGCCCCGAGCAGGTTTGTCGCCCGATTTATTGAGTTGGATTTTGGATCAAGCCAGGTATCAATTGGGAATAAAAAAATTGATTTATATTAGCTGCAATCCGGCGACATTTTTCCGCGACGCGGAAAAAATCGTAGCTCAAGGTGCGAGATTGACCAAATTGTATCCAGTGGATATGTTTCCGATGACATACCATGTAGAAATTTTATCCCTTTTTACATTTTAGCAATTGTTTTTATAAATTTGTGCACCAGGGAACAACTATGGTTCCAAATAGTCCTTGACTTGAGACATAGCCATAGCATTTAGCAAATAGACTTAGTTAGGAAAGATAAAGAACAATGGAAGACTATCTAAATGACAGCAATCCTATTTTGAGATTGGATGATGTGTTGCCGCAGCAACTATTTGCCATTCCTTTGAAAGCCCGGCCAATATTTCCGGGAATTTTGACTCCTTTGATCATTTCCAAAGGACGTTTTTCAGAGATTGTAGATAAAACTATAAAAACAGATTCTTATATAGCACTTTTTTTAATGAAAGATGATGACCTAGATGATGTGCATCAAAGTGATTTGTATACCTATGGGACCATGGCCCGTGTGCTGAAAAAAATAAATCTTCCTGACGGCGGTATCAATTTATTGATTAATTGTCTGCGTCGAGTACGGATAAAAAAATTTTTAAGTCAGGCTCCTGATATAGTTATTGAAGCTGAATATTTGAGTGATAATGTCCCTAAAAAAGATATTGAAGTCAAAGCATTGACCAGAGCAATTCTTAGTGAGCTGAAAATTTTGTCTGAAAACAATCCTTTGTTTACTGAAGAGATGAAATTGACCATGGTCAATGTGGATGAACCAGGCAGGATAGCTGACTTTGTCGCGTCAATTTTGAATGTTGAAAAAAAAGATTACCAGTTTTTATTGGAGACTACGGACGTAAAAATTCGTTTGCAAACAGTACTGAAGCTTTTGGAAAAGGAAATTCAAATCGTGGAGGTGCAGCAACGTATCCAGGGCAAGATCAATGATAAAATTGAGAATCAGCAGCGCGATTTCTTTTTGCATGAACAGCTCAAGGCAATACGAAAAGAACTGGGAATGGATGACAAGGACAAAACCAGTGAAGTGCGCCGGCTCAAAGAAAAGTTTGATTCTTTGGATCTGACGCAGGAAGCAAAAGAGCGCATTGAAGAAGAATTGGAAAAACTGGAATACCTGGAACCGCAAGCCGGAGACTATGCAGTGATCCGCAATTATTTGGAAATTGTTGCACAGTTGCCATGGAATCAATCTACCGTGGACAATGAAGATATTGTTCAAGCGGAAAAAATATTGGAAAAAGACCATTACGGTTTGGATGATGTCAAAAAAAGGATATTGGAATTTTTGGCAGTACGTATTT
>CAZCVM010000072.1:0-8628 GCA_964501965.1 uncultured Leptospiraceae bacterium
ATATCGCGTACCCGATCGGAAATAACAATATTGTCCACAAAGGATTTGTCAAGCTTGAGGATATCGACCGGTAGCTGCATTAAGTAGCTAAGGGAAGAATAGCCTACGCCAAAATCATCCAGAGATATGGTTACGCCGATTTTTTGCAGTTCTTTCATGATGCGTATTGTTTCATCCAAATTGCGGATGGCCACGCTTTCGGTTATTTCTATGTTGAGCAGGTGGGGATCAATGTTTATTTTTTGAATGACAAATTCTATTTGTTCGATAAAATTGGATTGTGAAAATTGTCTCGGTGAAATATTGACGCCCATTGTGATGGGTGGCAGTCCTTGTTCTTGCCATTCTTTGAGCTGTTCGCACGCGTGAAGAAATATTTGATCACCAATGGGAACGATAAGGCCAATTTCTTCGGCAATGGGAATAAAATGATTCGGGAAGACCAGAGTGCCGTCATCCGCCCGCCAACGCAGCAAAGCTTCCACGCCGGATATTTTTTGCTGTAAGACATTTATTTTGGGTTGATAATACAAAAGAAACTGACCGCTGTCCAAAGCTTTGCGCAGACCGTTTTCGATGTTGAGCCGATGAATGCTATCAGCATTCATTGCGCTCTGGTAAAAACAAAATTGATTGCGGCCCATTTGTTTGGCCTGGTTCATGGCACTTTCTGCGTTTTTCAATAGGTCTTGTATATCCTCGCCATGATCAGGATATAAGCTCACGCCTATACTGCATGATATGTATATATCTCTGGACTGGACGGCAAAGGGTTTTTCAATATTTTTTTATATCCGAGAGACGATTTCTTTGAGTTGCTGGGATTTTTGTTCAACCGAGTCCGAATAATTGACTTTTATCAGTATACCAAACTCATCAGCCGCCATACGCGCCAAAACACAATCCGTTGGTAGTATTTGTTTGAGCCGGTACGCAAAGGTCTGCAATACCAGCTCTCCGTAAGTAAAACCAAGACTGTCATTGATTTTTTTGAAGTGATCTACATCAAGAAGCAAAACAGCGAATGCGGTGTCTTCATCGCTGGTCAACAATTGGATGAGCTGATCAATAAACTGGCCTCTGGATGCCAGGTCTGTCAGATTATCGTGATTGGCCATGTGTTTAATGGTGGCCATCAATTTTTTGCGTTGCGAAATATCGCGCATCGATGCCAGGGAAAAAATCCGGTTGCCATCATCATCTTCAATTGGTTTGATAAAAATATTTACTTCTTTGGTTTCGCCGTCCGTGCAGGTCCAGGGGAACTCAAAAAAATGGCTTTCCCGGTTGCCTTCCATGAATTCCTGATAGACGCGGGTAAAACGGGCCTGGTATTTTAATGGAATAAACTCCGTAAATGATCGGCCAACGATGTTTTTTTCAGAAACTTTGAAATTTTTTTCAATGTCCGGGCTGACAAATTGGATGATTCCTTGATTGTCGATTTCTAGGATGGTATCTCTTTGAATTTGAAGAAAATTGTCCAGAAAAGCGGTATTGGCACTGCTTCGCATGCTTTTTTTGTCCATATCCATCAATTCCGGCTTTCGCGTGTTATTTTCTTCTACTTCAATAAATACAGCTTTTTCTTCCCTGAAATGGACTCCCATATATAACCAAACACATTTTTTTAGTCAAACAAAAATAAAATGCGCTATATTTCAATCAATATTTTTTAGGTTATATATATTTGTTTGGCTAATAAGTTCATAAATTTTTACACGAGATTCCTTTCCTTTTTTCAATATACATATAATCTGATGATTTTGTCTGGCAAAGGAAGGAAAATACTAAAAATAACGGCACAGTGTCAAACCCATGTAAAAAGAGAAATCAATCAATTTTTGCACTGATCTTGGATAAATGACGCCAGGAAAGAAATTGATGCCCGGATTGCTTGCGATCTGTATCTCCGCCATAGACAATATAGGGTTGGGCCGGGATATCGCTTATGTTTGCGAAATATTGCAGATGCTGTATAAAACCGGATCGAATTGTTTGGGCTGATTTGACTTCTATACATTGCATAGAAGTCCCTTTATCCAAAATAAAATCAATTTCATGGCCGGTTTTATCACGTAAATAGTATATATTGTCTTCGAGACCTTGGTTGTAGCGTGATTTTAATAATTCTGTTAATACAAAGGTTTCAAAAATAGCACCGCGCAATGGATGGGTTTGAAGCTGCTCAGCTGTTTCAAGGCCAAGTAAATAGCAAACCAGTGCTGTATCCAAAAAATAAAATTTGGGGGCTTTAATGATGCGCTTGTTAAAATTCTTATAAAAAGGCTGGGTAAATTTAACCAGAAAGCTAGTTTCCAGGACAGAAAACCAATTTTTAATAGTATTGTGCGAAACCCCAGAGTCATTGGCCAGGGATGTTAAGTTCATAATTTGTCCTGTGCGTCCGGCGCAAAGCCTTAGAAAAGTCTCAAATGTAGATAAATCTTTGACGTTGAACAGCAAACGCAAATCGCGGTCTAAATATGTGCTCACATAAAAGGACATAGCTTCCATAGGGTTAAGTTTTTTGTCGTGAATTCTGGGGAAAAAACCTGTAAACATGACCTGATCAAGATCAGTGTCTGATTTTTTATAAATTTCATTGTATGCAAATGGCAATAATCGGACAATGGCTGTCCTGCCAGCCAGGGACTGGCTAATGTTTTGCATCAATTCAAATTGCTGGCTACCGGTCAAAATAAACAATCCTGTTTTGTCCTGTGCGTCAACGAGTTCCTGGATATAGGAAAGCAAATCCGGGATTCGCTGTATTTCATCAATTACTGCGCCATTGGGATATTGCGCCAGAAAACCCTGGGGATCTGTTTGAGCAAACTCACGGTTGCTTAGGTTTTCCAATGAAACATATTTTTTTTCAGGGAAAGCCATTTTGCTCAAAGTAGTTTTACCTGATTGCCTGGGTCCAGTGATTGTAATTACCGGATATTGCCGACTGTATGCGATAATTTTGCTTTGTAAATTTCTGGTGATTTTCATTACATTTTCCTTCTGGACAAATTGTAAGTCTGACTTACAATTTGTCCAGCAAATTTTTTAGTAAAAAAATAAAAAAAACGCAATTTTAAACCTTGGCATGATAAATTCAAATATTTAAGCGGAAAGCAACCAGTTATCATGGACTCTGTTGTTTCAAGCGTGCGTGATCGTTTTGGCGATACAATTGGTTATTTGATCATATCGCATGAAAACATTGACCATCAATTTTATCCAGGATCATGGTATTCAAACAAAAGCTCCATTAGACTTCATGAAAAATCAATGAGTCAGAGCCTTCTGGTCTTTTTTCGATCGAACCCAAAATAAAAGATTCAGGGCATAGCTTTTGGATTTGATCGCGGCAATCTTCACTGGAAATCAGTACCATTCCCACGCCCATGTTGAATGTTTTGTACATTTCGTCTGGGGCAATGGGGCCGGTCGCGGCGAGAAAAGAAAAAATTTCTTGCTCAGGAATGGATTTGGTGGAAATACGCGCCACGCATTCATGGGGCAGTATCCGTGGAATATTTTCATAAAAGCCTCCTCCTGTAATATGCGCTGCTGCTTTGATGAGCTTATTCTCTGCTAGGTATGGCAAGTGTTTATGATAAAGTCTGGTCGGCTCCAAAAGTACATTGCCCAGGCTTTGACTAAGACCATAGTTTTTGTGAATATCCAGATTTTTATCTGCTAGGATTTTGCGGACCAAAGAAAATCCATTGGAATGAAGACCGCTGCTTGGTAAACCCCAGATTGTGTCACCAGGTTGAACATTGCCACCGGGCAAAATATTTTCTTTGTCCACGATGCCAACCGCGAAACCAGCTAGATCATAATGATTTGTATTTTCTTGTTTGGGAAGGCCCGGTGTTTTTTCATGAGGATGTTCTGCTGTTTCTCCGCCGATCAATGCCATGCCGGATTTTTCACAGGCCAGGGCAATACCCTGGATCACCTGAGTATGAATTTTTGAATCCAGTTTATTTGTGACCAAATAATCAAGAAAAAAAAGAGGCTTTGCGCCAATCGTCAAAATATCGTTGAGACACATCGCGACCAAATCCTGGCCAATCGTATTGTGAACATCCATTTTTTGAGCTATGTGCAGCTTGGTGCCGACTCCGTCTGTGCCGGATACTAAAACAGGTTCTTTGTACTGCTGCCAGTTTACGGCAAACAAAGCGGCAAACCCGCCAATCCCGCTCAAAACTTCCGGGCCATGGGTTTTTTTAGCGAAAGCCTTTATTTGTTTGACAAAATCCTGACCTGCGTGGGTATCCACGCCGGCGTCTTTATAAGTTATGGGCATAAGTGGTTCCTTTCCAATTTACATTAATATGTTGGGTATCTATTTTTAAGTGGACTCTTTTGATCACAGTGGGCGAGGCCTCGGCAACCGTAAAAACATGATGATCCAAAGATATTTTCATGCCCTGGGACGGTATCCGGCCAAAACGGTAGGCGACAAATCCAGCGATAGTTTGAAATCCTTTTTTGTTGATATCCGTGTGAAATATTTTGTTGATATCATCAATATTGACCATGGCATCAATCAAGTAGCTGTCTTCTGCCAATTGTACAATCAAATCTTCGCGTGGATGTTCCAAAGTCTGTATTTCGCCGACAATCTCTTCGACAATGTCTTCTTGCGAAATCATCCCCGCCACTGCTCCGTATTCATTGACCACAAAAGCTATGGCGATTCGCAGGCTGCGCATTTCCACGTACAAATCAGAAATTTTTTTTGAAAATGGGACATACATGGTTTTTTGCATAGTTTGACGGATGCTTGCCTCCCGTGAAGCATTGAGTATCGCCCTCACTGATACATAACCAACCAAATTGTCTACCCGCTCTTCATGTATCGGGATCCTGCTGTAGCCATGATTTTTTGCCAGGCGGGCCGCGTAGGCCAGACTTTTTTTTATTTCTGCGGACACAATATGGATAGTGGGTACCATGATTTCCCGCGCCGTAATATTTCCAAATTCAAACACATCAGAGATCATGCCGGATCCTTCATTGTCAATAATGCCCCGAAGACTGCCCAGCTCAAATAAATGTTCCATCTCTTTACGTGTGATCAAATAAGGTTTGGATCCGTCAGATTTGCGGAACAAACGCTGATTGAGTTTGTTGAGAACAAAAAGGAAAGGCCGGAAAATGAATAAAATCGTTTTTATAAAAGGCAAAAAAAACAATGCCATAGAATTTGCGCGCGACCGGAACAAAGCTTTGGGAATGATCTCGCCCCAGAATAGAAAGACCGCTGTTTCCATCGCTACCGCTGTCAAAGAAATCCACTCACTTGTCAAATTGTGTATATTGAGAAAAGTACCAATCATTACCGATGCGGAAACAATGGTTATATTGTTTCCGATCAGGCACGCGGAAATAATCAACTCCATTTTTTCAATCAATAAAGCCAATTCTTTGGCTTTGCTATTGCCTTCTTCAGCGAGGTGATTGAGTTTTACTTTGTTGACGGAAATGATAGCTGTTTCCAGACCAGAAAACATCGCGGACAAGAACAAACTGACAAAGAAGATGCAAAAAATGAGAATATCTATAAAATTCATATTTTTCGTTTGCCTCGAAACAATACGCTCTCGATTTTATTTTCTTCCATGCGCACAACAGTAAACCGTGCTTTTTGAAAAATCAGCGAATCGCCCGGCATGGGTATCTGACCAAAATTTTCCAGCAGAAAACCATTAATAGTTTCTGAAAAATCACTATGGATTTTGACGGCAAACTTTTCATTGAAATCGTCCAGCAAAAGATCACCTGTTAAATAATAGGTATTGCGATTAATTTTGCGGATTTTTTGTTCAGGATCCAGATGCGGATCAAACCCCATAATGAAAGATATAATATCTTTCAAAGTAACAATGCCTGCTGTGCCGCCGTATTCATCCAAAAGGATGGCTACCCGAATACCCAGAGTACGGAATTCTTGCAGCAGCTCAATTAAGTCCATGCGGTAAGGAAAAAAATGAGCCGGATGAACCAATCTGCTGATAGATTTGGTTTTGCTGTTGAGTAATGGCAGCGGCGCAATATCTTTCAAAAAAATAAAACCCTGGATATGGTCTCTGCTATCTTTGTAAACCGGCAAAATAGATACAGGATGTTGCTGAAATTTTTCCAGGGCTTGATGAACTGTGGCATTTTGTTTTATAAAGACAGTCTCATTGCGGGGAATCATAACATGCTGAGCTTCACGCTTTTCCATTTTCAATAAATTGAGAATGTAGCGGCTTTCTTCCGTCGCAATGATACCGGCTCTTTGGCTCATTTTAATGGAGCTGGCCAGCTCATCCCGCGACAAATTGTCTACATTTTCTTCATGCAAATGAAAAAATCGAAAAAATAAATTTGTTATGCTGCTCAAAAATATTTTGAGCGGAAAAATAAGTATACCAAAATAGTAAATGGGTCTGGCTGTTATCGCGGCAAATCTTTTTTTCGTGGTAATGGCCAGGTTCTTGGGGAGTATTTCCGCCATTACAATGATCACCGGTGTAAGCAAAGCAATAGCCACCAATGGTCCATAAGAACCAAAAAGTTCAATTGCCAGGTTCGTTGACACTGTACTAAGAAAAATATTGACAAATAAATTGCCGGTAAGGATTACAATTAATAATTCACGAGGCTGTTTGAGTAAATGCGCGATCAGCAAAAGGGAGCTTTTTTTTCTTTTGCTGGTCTTGTTTTTTTGCTTTTCTTCTTTTTCAATCGCGGACAATTCCATTGGATTGATAGAGAAAAACGCAGTCTCTGATCCAGAGAAAAAGCCTGACAAAACCAGCAACAGAATATAAGATAAAAGAGTTAATATTATTGTTTCCACTAAAATAAAAAGCAGGGAAGAGGCCCCTGCTTGTCAAGATAATTATTTGGATTTGCGTTGTTTTATTTTTATTTCTGGAAATAATTCATTTTCCTTTATTTTGAAATATTTAGCGCAATCTTGTATAAATTTGGGGCTTGGCTCTTGATTGCCAGTTTCTACCTTGGACAAATACGAGGGCGATACCTTTAAGGTTTTGGCCAGATCATATTGCTTGATGTTTTTTTGTCTGCGCAAAGTCCAGATTTTGTTGGTCAATCCTTTTTCGACCTTGCTGATAAAGGCACCGTTCACCTCATCAAACAATTGTTTACTTGGAATGCCCAAATATTCAGAACATGATTTGCGAAATTTATCTGTCGGCTCCTGACTGCAGGTTTCCACTTTGGACAAATACGATGGACTGACGCCCAGGTCTTTTGCCATGGTATATTGCTTGATATTTTTTTTCCTACGGGCAAAATATAGCATATTACTCATATATTTCTTTTCCTCTCTTTGCAAAATGTTTACAAATTGGTATAATAAAAAAAATTATACCTGTTTTTTATACAATATAGTCAAATATTTTGTGCTTGTAAATTAAATTTTTACTAAATTTCTGTATAAGAGGGCATATTTCCTATGGTTTAGTATAGTAAATATTTTGACAAAGGTATATCTATATAGAATGAAGGGTCCAAGGAAGCCAAGGAAGCGAATCAAGCGAATGAAGTGTTAATGGGAATGTTTGACAGTAAAAACAAAGGTTCGGGAGCTTTTGTGGCCGTTAAAATCCTCTGCGCTCACCTCAATAGTATTGCTTCCTTCAGGCAATCTGGCGGTCGCGATCAGATAGTCTTCCGTATTGGCATATATATCAGAAAATTTTTGATCGTTTATGGTGGGGCCGTCACTTTGAATTTTTATGCTATCAAAACGGTATGTTTTGGTTGTTGTTCCATTGACTGTGGCAGATAGTTTGTAAATGCCTAAACGGCGGTGCATTTCTAATGGCGAGAACCGGTCAATAACTCTGACACTGATCGGAAAAGGACGGCTCATTAGAATAGTGTTGCCCGTTTGAATAGTAGAAAATCCTTGAGGTGTATTGACCACTAAATGATAAATTTGCGGAGCCAGCTTATCAGAGATTGCAGGCAGCATCTCAAGTGGGTTGAAATATTTTTTTTCTTGCATGTCCATGATCGCCAGATGCAAATGCGCGCCGGATGATCTACCGGTATTGCCGCTTTTTCCCAGCAAATGGTCTTTGTTTACCTGGCCTTGTAAAGCAGGCAATCCATCAGCCAGATGCAAATAAGTAGAAACAATGTGTTTGCCATGCCACAATGCCAGCCAATTGCCGGTGCCAGGGTATTTTTGAAATGGATTTTTATTTTTTTCCCAGGAGAACAAAACATTTCCTGTTAATATGGGATGTATGTGCCCCTGATACGATGACAAGTCTACACCTGCGTGAAAATGATTTTTTCTGCTTTCTCCGAAAACAGAAGTAAATCGGAGTTGCTTTAAGGGCCATTGAGATAGTTTCCAATCAGGCTTGAAGTCATGGGAAGAAGGACTCATAGGTTTTTGTGATGAACAGGAAATATTCGTTAGCAAAATAAAAACCGTAAAAATCATAACACAAGTGCTAAACCCAAAAATTTGTTTTGGGCGGACAATGGCTTTCATAGGCCGGACAATAGGCAGAGGGGACATGGCATTTCCTTTGGTGTCAAATTTGGTAAAAATAAAACAGTTTTTGGAAAATAAAACTATTTTTTTAT
>CAZCVM010000073.1:0-8620 GCA_964501965.1 uncultured Leptospiraceae bacterium
GGCGACTTCCTCGGCATGGGTAGGACCTGACAAAACAGCATTGGGATTTTTGGGAAAAAATTCAGTGATTATTTGAGACACTCTGTTCAATGTTTGTTTCTCAATTCCTTTGGACATAGAAATGATGGGAGCGTCTGAACCAATAGAAATTTTATGCTGGGCAAAAAAAGACCGAACAAATTGCGTAGGAACCGCGAGAAAAAAAATATCCGCTTCCAACACAGTTTTCAAATCTCCAAAAAAATGCACATTATCCGGCAATTGAATGCCCGGCAAATATGTTCCATTAAATCTTTCTTGTTCAACCAGTTTCGCGCGTGCTTCATGGAAATCCCAGACCATGACATCTTTTCCCAGGCGTGCCAAATGCACAGCAATAGCACTGCCCCATGATCCGCCGCCCCAGATGCAAACTTTTTGCCATTTGGTTTTTTTTTGCTGTGCCATAAAATTATTTTTTGGATGACCAATACGCGGATATTTTGCGTTCTTGCCCATTAAAAATACGCCGAATATTGGCTCGATGCGTATAAACAATCAAAATTGCCAATATCACCAAAAAGCCAAACAGCAATTCATAATTCTGAATGCCAATAAAAAAACCAAATGAAATGGGCACAGAAACTGCTCCAATCATAGACCCCAATGAAACATATCCAGTCACCAAAACAATAAATACAAATAGAAAAAACGCCAGTAAAACTGGAAAGGGTGCTAATACGGCAAAAACCCCTAAACTCGTGGCCACACCTTTCCCACCCTTAAAACCCAAATACGGTGTAAAAACATGGCCCATGATTGCAAAAATACCGGTAACAAGCACACCCAGATGATTGACATCGCCAAGAAATTGCAAAGCCAAAAATACGGGTCCAGCTCCCTTCATGGCATCCAAAAATAAACACAAAAAACCCCATTTTTTCCCCAATACTCGCAAAACATTCGTACTGCCCAAATTACCGGAACCATGTTCCCGTAAATCTATCCCTTTGATCAATTTCCCAATTAAATAAGCGAAAGAAATCCCACCTATAAAATAAGCACCTACCCAAAAGACATAATTGAGCGGGTCTTTTGCATCAAACAATATCCAATCAAACATGGTCACTCCTGCTCCTTTTTTTCTCGAAAAATCATTTTGATATTTACTCCGTCTAAGCGTAGACTTTTGCGGATCATTCGCGTTAAAAACTTTTTTGTGTGATCCTTAATATTTTTCTTTGAATTAATAAAAAAAACAATCGTAGGCGGCAAAATTGCTACCTGAGTCAAATAATACATCCGCAATTTACCTTGAATGGGCAAAAATCCCTTATCTTTTTGAATAGAATGCAGCAATTTATTCAATTGTGATGTCGGTATGTATTGTCTTGCTTTTTCATACAAAGCCAATGCTCGTTCTACTAATGTCCGAATACGCTGCCCTTCCTGCGCAGAAATCGAAATGTATTCGTAATCCTGCAAAATCGGAAATTTGCCCCACAATTTTTTCCAAAAAACATCAGGATTCGTATCAGAAAACATATCCCATTTATTGATGACAAACAATACCTGTTTGTCATAGCGTATAGAAATGTCCAATATTTTTTTATCTGTCTCCGTGATCCCTTCTTTGGGATCCAGTAAATGCAAAACAACGTGTGATTTTTTAATGCTTTGCTCTGTGCGTTGAAACGCAAATCTTTCCACTGGATTCTTTAGTTTTCCCCTTTGTTTGCGAATACCTGCGGTATCTATTAATAATAATGTTTGCCCAAAAAAGCGGACTTTTGTATTAATGCTGTCCCTCGTGGTTCCAGGAACATCACTAACTATGGCCTTATTCTGCTGGCTAATCTGATTGAGTAAGGTTGATTTGCCAGAGTTTGGTCGACCAATAATAGTCAAGCATGGAATACTCGGATCAATGCGGTTCGGTTTTTGATCCTCCCAATGCCAGGTATATTGATAAACAGTTTGCAACTGCAAAGCAATTTTTTCTTTCAAAAGAGTTAAATTCCACCGACTCAAAGCACTGATGGGAATCAATTCTGAAAAACCTAGGGCATAATAATCTGCCATATCATTCATAAACTTTATAGAATCCACTTTGTTTATGACCAACATTATGGGTATGTTTTGTTTGCGCAATAAATCCGCCAATTCATGCTCAAATGAATGAATCTCAGGATAAGCAAATAACAAAAGAACCATATCCACATTAGATATCAATTCTCTAGTCCTTTCCAGAACCCTAGTTTCCAACTCTTTTTCCGGTGCCAATTTGTATTGTTCAAGCAGAATATCCAAACCAGGTGTATCCATCCATTCTATACTATCCATTTCTTCTGTAACCACATCCCTTGTCACGCCAGGAATATCCGCCACAATTGAACGACGTTGTCCCAATAAAGCATTGAATAAAGTTGATTTTCCTACATTTCGCCGCCCAATTAAGGCGATTTTTATTTTCCGGGCCACATTTTTTCCTCCAAATAATGAATTGAGTCTTTTTTCTAGTTGACAAATTTTTGGCAACAAAACTTTTTTGTTTTATGGCAAGTGTAATAGACACAGAAATATCGATCAATGAAAATAGCTATGGTAGCGGTTCTGAAAATGAATCCGGCCTCCAATTGGAAATTAAATTTGACGAAGACACAAAAACTGTTTACGGTGAATTTAAGCCTGAAAAAAAATTTGAAGGTGAATTCAGTGAAATTCATGGCGGCATTGTAGCTACAATCTTGCAGGAAGCGATGTCCAGGATCAATAAATTCATGGGTATCAATGCTTCCAATAGTGAGTTAACTGTCCGGTATTTGCAAACGATTCCGCTGGAGGATACATTGCACATTAGAGGCTGGTTTCTCAAAAAAAATCAGCGTGTGATTGAAAATCGGGCTGAATTGGAAAATGAAATGGGCAAGATTGTTGCACGCGCCAAAGGAAAATTTACGGAGCTGATTGATCCAGTAACTGAAGAGTAGAAATATTACGCCCAAGTGGTGGAATTGGTAGACGCGTTGGACTCAAAATCCAATGGGGGCAACCCCGTGCCGGTTCGATTCCGGCCTTGGGCAAATATTTCAAAAAAAATACTTCAAAATAGGCTTCTCAAATAAGAATTTATGCATTTAATGATGCATTAAAACATAAAATAAAGCATAAATCTCGTTATTGTAAATCCAAAATAAATTCTATTTCATAACGGTTTCTATTTTTGCAAACCGGGCACCCCACTGTGGAAGTAGCCATGATACGATTGCCTTGCGTCGTAGAATGAAACCCTGTAGAAATCAATTCATACTGACTTTCCGTTGCTGGCTCTTCCGGACGCCCCACTCTATACAGACCTTCCCAAACGATGTTGCGATTGCAAAATCGACATTTTGATTGAAATTTTATTGTAGGCAAAGCAGGCCTCCTATTTGGCTATAGATTATTAACCTGTACTTGAAGCAAATCTTAATTTTTTGTCAAGCCTTATCGAGAATCATTTCTGCGATCCTTGCGAATATTGACAGACAATCGAAACTCAGGAATATTGGGAGCGATTTCTGCTTGGATATTTTCCAATTTTTTGAGGAGATCGTCATCAATTTGATTGGCATAGACTTCTACTTGATAGTCCATTTTGAAATTGATGGAATCAACATTTTCAAAAGAAGACAAACGATGAACCAATTTTTCCCTCATCTGATCATACCCGGAACCAGATAAGATTGCGCCTGATGTGGGCACTTTTTTGAGTTGTGACTGTGGCTCGGCAGGACTGCTATCTAAAGAATCTTCCTTTACTGGCAAATTATTTCCTGTATTTTCTGTTTTGTTTTCAGGTGTATTTTTTGCTTCTTTTTTCTCTTTTGTTTCTTTTGGGATCTGTGCTTTTTTTTCTGTGTTATTTTCATCCTTTTTTTTAATGAATGGACCCAAAATTTTTCCTAAGTGACGTTCAAAGCCATCATACAAAATATAATAACGTGATAGATTGACCTTTAATTCCTCAATGGAAAAAATATGAGGCAACTGAGTTATACTTCTTTCTATTTCTGCCGGATCAGCGTCTTCAATAATTTTAAATAACTCATCATGAAGAATCTGTTGACATAATAGAGTTTTTTGAAATTGTTCCATTGTTTGGGCAGTCCTTATTTTATTAATGTTCGTTTTATTTTATGACAAAGCTTCAAAAATCACAAGAAAATTGAATCTTTGATACCATTGCAATTGGTTTTTTTATGAAAATACGCAGAAAAAGAAAAAAAAAGGTTTTCATCAGTGCAATAGTTCTTTCCTTTATTATTGTCAGCATTGGAATCCATATCCATAAACACAAAAAAAATAATGTTCGCCCCACGCACCATATTGGTGTTGTATTTGGAGCTGCCATCAAAGGCTCTGGTAAACTTTTTGGAGCGATTCTTTACCGAACTCAAACTGCAGTTTATTTGTACAAAAAAGACATTATTAAAAAAATTGTTTTTTCCGGATCTGATATCGGTTACCGCAATATCGGCGAAGCTTCTGCCATGCGAATCTACGCGCGCAAACATGGTGTACCTGAAAAAGACATTTTTGTGGATCACCAGGGCCACAATACCTATAGGACCATTGCCAATACGAAACAAATCATACGATCTCATCCAGATTTAGCACCCTATGGCCGCTCAACCCTTTTTATCAGTCAAGATTATCACTTAGCCCGCATTCAATTATTGGCGCGGCGGCATGGATTTTTGGGTTATACTTATGCATCCCATGACACCTATCCCCTGGTCAAACAGAACCAATTTTTCTTGCGTGAAATCTTTGCCTATATTCACAATTTTATTATGTATTGGCCTTCCTCCCATCAATGGGATCAATAAGCAGCGATCAATATAGTTTCAATCTCATCTCGGTTCAATGGACGAGGCGTATTTTTTAAAAAATTGTATTGTGCTGCTTGCTCAGCAAATATTTGAAAATCACCTTTCTGCAAATCCAGCTCTGATAAACGAGACGGAAAATTGACTTCTGAATAAAGTTTTCTGACTCCTTCCACAGCTTTGATAGCTGCTTCAATAACTGTTATGTCTTTGACTTCTGTTTTGTCAACTATGCGTGCCAGTTGAACATATTTGGCAGGCGACGCAGTCAAATTGTATTCCATGACATGAGGCAACATGATTCCCATTAACAAATCCTCAGCATAACCGGTAAGGCTGTTTATAGCCATAGACAATGCATGGCAGGTTCCCAAAGAACTATTGGCATAAGCCATACCCACCAATAAACTGGCCATGGACATATTGTTGCGCAAAGCAACGGTTTTTTTTTCTTTGAGCAATCGGGGTAATGAACGAAATACCATTTCTATTGCCCGCAATGCCATTGTATTGGTGATATCATTAGAAACCTTGGACAATAAAGTTTCCACTCCGGCAGAAACTATGGCTACGCCAGTTGCTTTTGTTATATCATTGTCCAAATTGAGAGATAATTTTGGATCGATTATTGTTACAGCCGGAAATAACTCTTCATGTGAAAATATCTTTTTGTTGCCTTCTTCCGCGTCAATGAGGGCAATTGTAGGTACGACTTCTGTACCATAAATGGGATATAAAGGGATTGTTATGCAAGGCAAGGATGGTTTTTGTGGCTCTTTTTGCCCGGATAAAAATTCAGAACAAAAACCATCATTGGTGATCATCATTGCCAAAGCTTTGGCCATATTGAGGCTTTCAGCTCCGCCAATACCCACCACTACATCAGAGTCGGTTTGTCGCACATAATACGCTGCACTATCCAGATCATCGCTATCAGGATGAGCTTCCACATCATCATACAAAAGAACAGTCCCCATTTCTGCTTCTAATGTACTACGTATTTCATGTATTAATGATAATTCAGGAATTTCATTGCGTGCGCACACCAAAACGACACGTTTCCCCCAATTGCTGATAACTTTTGGCAAAGCATTGAGAGTATCGCTCTGGTAATGCACCCTTGTGGGCATGTAAAATTGTATTATGTCTTCAGCCATTGATTTATGGTAATGAACAAATAAGATAGATTTTGTGATTTGAAATAGCGATTAACTTAATTTTGACAAAAAAATTTGTGATCTGAATTGCTATTGCCTTATTTATTCATTACCCAAAAAAGAATCTGATATTCGGTCCGCAACTTGGCGCAATACGGTATCATTCATGTAACGATTGTCAAAGTCGCCGCGTGCAATAATATCACGTATCTCGTTGACTTTTTCCTGGCGTATTTCTGGAGCAGATAAAGCAATATCAAATACCTTTTGGCTTTCCAAACGTTTACTGGCTTCGCTAGATATCTCTACAGAATCACCTTTGGCTTGCAACTCGCCTGTTTGCGGTGTCTCGACTTTGCTTTTTTCAGAGACTTTTCTTATTTTATCAAATGGATTTAATGGATTTATCATCATTTTCTTTATCCCTATTCTGATACTATTATCGTCATAGATCAGTAAATTATTAAGTCTTTTTGAATACTTTGACTAAATGCTTTTCATTGTTTTTTATTGATTGCCATTGATTTTTTTCAAAATTCAATGATTCACAAAAAACATTGAAAAACCTTTTTCCTCTCAAATATTCATATTCATCTGTTTTCAAAAACATATCGCAATCATTTGTAGCATTTTAACAAAATTGTTACACATCTATTAAAATAGTAACAAAAAAATTGTCCATAATCACTGCGAATTGTCTTTCATCTCCAGCTATACTTATCATCGGCTAATAAGCTGATAAATTAAAGCATATTTTTTTAATCCGGCTTTTTCACTTCTGTGACCAGAGTAAACTCACCTAAAGCTTTGTTTTGTTGCCAATATTGCAGCATTTCGCTAATATTGCCCCGATAAAATGTTTCATGTATTTTGGTCATTTCTCTGCCAATAAAAATCGCTTGATCACCCCATACATCCAGCATATCCTGCAATAAGTTCACTATTCGATGAGGACTTTCAAATACTATTACGATAGTATCTGATAAACCGTATTTGGCCAGGATTTTTTTTCGTTTTCCTTTTTTAGGACTCAAAAAACCCAAAAATATAGCTGTTTTCGGCGCAAATCCTGATACCATATACGCAGCCACTGGCGCAGATACACCCGGTACAGGAATAACGTCAATGCCTTTTTTATGTGCTTGATAGATTAATAATGTGCCAGGATCTGAAACTGCCGGCGTACCCGCATCACTCACCAATGCGTAGCTTTGTCCCTGTTGGAGCCAGCGTATGATTTCTTCCGAGCGATTTTTTTGATTGTGAGCATTTAGTGTTGTTAAACGATTTTGAATATCCCATTGCTTCAGTAAATAGCCTGTTTTTCGGGAATCTTCACACAAAATACCATCTACTTTGTCCAATATTTGCAATGCACGTCGAGTGATATCATCCGAATTGCCAATGGGCATTGCGACAATATAGAGTTTTCCTGAAAATTTTTGCATGGGATTTTGCTTAATTTTGCCTAATATTGCTTAATTAATATTGTTTTATAAGGAAGATTCAGACATTATTTGTTTTGTTTGATCACCAAAAAAGCAAAACAAACTACCAATGTCAAGGTTTATTGATGATTCCCATGGCTCTAAATGATTTGCTAGCACCGAAATGTGCCCTTAAAAACCAATAAATCATCGGGCCAAATAAAAAAAGACTTTTTTTTTCAACCAGATGTTTATTCTATGACTCTAACCTTGGATTGAACTAATTTTAACTCAAAAAGGAGAACACAAATGAGGAAAATAACAACTTTGTTAATGGCTGGCGTATTTGCCTTAAGTCTTTCTATGGCGCACGCGGTCGATTTGGATGTCAAAGGCGGTATCACCTACCCAAAAGATCCGGAACAAATAGGCCTTGATTTTGGCTTATCGTTCAATATTCCATTAGTGCCCATGAACAATGACGGTGGCGTTGGAGTATACCTGGGCATTAATCCGAATTTTACCTGGGTATCCTGGGACAAAGCCCAAGAGAGCACCACTACCTCCGGCGGATTGACAACAACTAAAAAAGACGAATTTAGTTTTATGTTGTTTCCCACTATGGTAAATTTAGAGCTTCGTTTTCCAGTGTTCCTTGGTTCCATGCGTGCCAGTGCGGTATACCTGGGTGCTGGAGCAGGATACGCCATTGGAATGTATGATTACAAAAATTTTGATGGAACCACAACCGGTGACGGATCTTTTGGCGGCCTGGCTGCACAAATTTATGCTGGTATGGCTTTCAATATCAATAACAATGTTTATCTTCTAGCCGACGTTGGGTACAGATACGCTGATGTAAAAGGTGACTATGATCTGACCACAGGCACAAGCACTGTTTCATACACAGACCAGTCTTATGATTTAAGCGGTATCACTGCTCATATCGGTGTACGCTTTGCTTTTGGTGGCAGCAGCTTCTAATTGTCTTTGACCAAAGTTTTTACATATTCAATCCCTTTACCGGAATATCCGATTCCGGTAAAGGGATAAAATCGCAAAAAATGGCCCTATTTAGTGCCTATTTCTATCTATAAAATCCGCAAAATAATTCACATTATACTATTTACAAATCCTTTTTTTTAATTGCATTTGGCAATATAAAATTTTTTATGGTGTTTTTGGT
>CAZCVM010000074.1:0-8591 GCA_964501965.1 uncultured Leptospiraceae bacterium
TGGCGTCCACAAAAGTAATTTCTACTGGCAAAGCTTCCAAAATATAATGGATTTGATCATAGGAAAGATTTTGGATCAAATGATTGGCCACCTCACCTTGTTGCTCAATCTCTTGCAACATAGAAAAATATTTTTCGCGCGCATCGTCGCCATAAGCAGCCACATCCAATTCCTGTATCTTTTCATTGATTTGGTTATGATCTGCGTCGCCAAAAACTCTATTGGCCATTGGATACAAAACATCATTTTCTTTCCAAATATGCTCTTTGCGCACCTGAAAATATTGCTGACATGTTTGATCAAATACCTCTTTTTGACTATTTTGCCATTCTGGCTGACGCACTATAGATACGAGTTCCTGTATGATCTCCCGTTCCTTTTCATGTTCATGCAGCATCACAGCAATAGGCCCACCTTCCACAGGAATACCATTTCGAGCCATTAACGGAAATAGAAATTGTTCTTCTTTTTGATTGTGAATCTTGTCTCCAATTTCGTACAAAAAGTCCAATGCTCTGCTGATACGCACGCTATTGGCTTTACTGCTTTTTAAGTTTTTCAATTCTATTTCAATGACCGCGATAGCCCGTTCGATCCATTCATGTTCTTCTACTAATATTTGGTTCCAAAGTTGCATTGGATTCTCCTTTATTTTTTATGTTAATTTATAAAAATGAAAACATTTATCTATGTCAATACTACCTAATATGAAAAAAATCAAGAATATCGCGCGCGAAAATCTTCCCATTCATTTTCAGACCACCACTCTATTTCAATACCCTGACAGGCGATACCATATTGACTGCAATTGGCGCATCCGTCTCCCCGGAAATACTGCGGGATTTTTTTTACCGGCGGGAATTGATTTATCAATTGCTGCGCGGACTGCTCCATTTCCTGTATTTTTGCCTGGTCTTTATCTTGAAAAGAAATCATTGTTTGCGTGTCAAGTAAAAGGGCTTTGCCAATCACTCGTTCATTGTATTCAGGAAAAAAAACACTGTCTTCTTTGTCTATATGCTCCCAAATACTCGCGCAATAATCTAACGCATGTTTTTGCAAAACCGCCCGATCTGCCATAGAAATTTGTTTTTTTTGGCCTATATCTTTCAATTCCTGGATGATAAAACGATTGTTTTTGTGCTCTTCTAAAATGACTTGTATAGGCCCGCTATTTTTGTTTATGCCATGGGCCAAAAAAGAAGGAATGAGAATATTTTCTTCTTTACCATGGTGAAGCATATCAATATATTGCTCAAATAATATGGCATATTGATTTAATATTGCCACATTGTCCTTATGATTATTATCGACTGTAAGCAATTGACTATATGTAACAAACGATGCTGTGAGTTCTTCTATTAACCGATGCTCTTGGTCGAGTTTGTCAATAAAATGATTTTGGATTTTGCTCATATTCTTTCTACCAATTTATTCAGGAATGGATTTAAAAAATTTACTAAAATACAAAATATATTTTTTTACAAAAACTATCCTTGACTTAAGTCAACAATGTTTTATATTTTAAAAAAAATCATAAATCAAAGAAAAATGCGAATAAAGACCCCACAAAATATATATTCTAAGAAAAATCGGACAAGAACGGATTTGCGGGGTACAATTGTCCGAACCATGCTTTTATTTAGTATTTTGCTAAGTATTTTTTTTCTTTTTAGCCATTACAGACATAATGCTATTCTTTTTGGAGCCAATGCTTTTACTTTATTTTTTTTCACTTTTCTATTATTGTGGCCTACTTTCCGGAAAAACACTCGTCTATTGATTCTGGTTTTTGGCGTTTACAGCACAATTTTTTTATGGCTGATGATTTACCAGGGCACGGACAATGGCTATGGCAGTTTATGGAGTCTTTTGTATCCGGCTGCTGCTTTCTATTTAATGAGCAATACCAGGGGTGCTATTTTTTCCGTGATTTTTATTATTGGCGCGGCTCTGCTAATGATTGGCCCGATTGCGAATTTTGATTATTCCCCAAATTTTTTAATTCGCTTTTTTGGTGTCTATTTCTTCAGTGCTATTATTGCCTATGCTTATGAATTCAACCGATTAATAAAAGAAAAAAATCTGCACAATCAGATACAAAGAAGAAAAAAAATAGCCCTGCTACTGGACAAAGCCCTAGACCAGGCTAAAAACGCCAATGCCGCAAAAACTTTGTTTTTAGCAAACATGAGCCATGAGATACGCACCCCGTTAAACGCGATAATAGGTGCTATGCAACTGCTAAAAATGGAGATAGAGCTTGATCTAGATAAAGATTCCACAAAAAATTCTTATATGCGTTTAATAGATGACTCAAGCGTTACCTTATTAAATTTGCTCAATGATATTTTGGATATATCACAAATTGACAGTGGTAAAATCCATTTGCGGCAAAATACATTTCACCCTGCAAAGCTCTTTTCCCATATTTTGAGCCATTTTCACCATCAGGCAAAACAAAAAAATCTTACTTTCATCGCTGATATAAAATCAAATCTACCCAGACAATTGAAAGGAGATGACCATCGTATACGCCAGATTCTTACCAATATTATCAGTAATGCCATTAAATTCACGGATAAAGGCTTTGTTTTTGCGAATATTAAACATGAACCTTTATCAGATAATAAAATACATCTTTGCATACAAATCCAGGATTCTGGGCCAGGTATACCAAAGGAGCATCAAGCAATCGTTTTTGATAGTTTTGTCCAGGTAAACCAAACACGCAGTCGAACCCATGAAGGATCTGGCTTGGGTCTGGCCATTGCACGTTTAATCACGGAAAAAATGGGAGGTAGTATAGAACTGCAAAGTCCTGTACAAAAACGGCAGCGTTTTAACGAATTTCAAATAGACAATCCCGGTACCTTTATTGACATAACTATTCCATTAGAAATAACTTCTTCTACAGCAAGTATTGCGGCCCCAAACGATTGGAATACCACGGAGCTGCAGTTTTACAAAAAAATTTGTATTTTGGTGGTAGAAGACAATAAGGTAAATCAAAAGATTATCAAAAAACAATTGGAAAGCATGGGCGCGCATATTATTCAGGCTTTCAATGGACAAGAAGCACTTCGTAAAATAACCGAAAGCAAAGAACAAAACAAAAAGATCGATATTATACTCATGGATATTCACATGCCAGGCATGGACGGTTTTGAAACGAGCGCAAAAATTCGTGCCGCCCAAAATTTTGAGCCTATCATTGTATTAAGCGCAGAGTCAATGAAAGAAAAAATTTTGACAAACAAAAATTCTGACATAAATGGATATTTGGTCAAACCTGTTAAAATGCAAGATATCTATGCCTGTATAAATCAATTTCTAGATACTAAATAATCTCATTTACATATTTGATTATAGAAAAAATCAAGTTGTCTGACAAGCAATGACTTCAATCTCGATTTTAGCTCCTTTGGGCAAAGCTGCGGCCTGGATCGCGGAACGGGCTGGCTTATGATCACCAAAAAAAATGCTGTATACATTATTTATGTCACCAAAATCATTGATGTCTGACAGAAATACAGTGGTTTTTACAATATCTGAAATCTCCAAACCTGCTTCCAAAAGTATAGCCTTGATATTGACCAGTGCCTGATGCGCCTGGTACACCACACTGTCTGATACAAAATCCAAATTTTTAGGATCCAATCCCAATTGGCCTGATATATACAATGTATTTCCAGCCCACATTGCCTGACTATACGGCCCAATGGCTGCAGGCGCGTTTTGAGTGCATATTTTTTTTGCCATAAATTTTCCTCATTGCTTTTTCAAAATTATGTTGCCGAGCATAGTTAAAAACTAGGTACTCTTGTACCTTATCCAATTTGTACGGTTAAAAATCAATAAAATTTTTTATTTTGGGGGAGTAGGAGGGTGCATTTCAGTTATTCTTTTTGCGGATACCAAATTGATACCATTCTCACCCTATTTGTCAATTTTTTTACTAAAAATGTTTGAAGTCCAATGCAGTTATTTAAAATTTCCTCCCCCCTAACAAAACTTTTGTAAATTTTTTGAAGAACTATATCCAGAAAATGGTCAATTGCGTAAGCCAAAAGCCAAGACACAGAAACCTTGCCAAACCTCCGTGCATCCAAATTCCTCTCGTAATCTCTCTGCCCAATATACAAATTCACAATGCTGATACTTCCCTCTGGTTTTTGATATTTTACACGCGGGTGTTTTCCAGCAACCTCAAAAGCGCGTTCATTTATGTAGCGCAAAAGCAAAATCATCAATTCATTCATCGATATTTTGTGCTTTTTTGCCATGTCTTCCAATATTTCTTTATGCTTCATTTTAAGACTTACGCTGGTATGATTCATGTATTCTTTAGGTTTGGTTTGCCTTTTCATTATAGACCTCTTACATACAAAATTTATGTGGTTCTATTATTAAAAAAGGTCCTCGGGCGCATATTTGTCCCAAAAAAATCTGTTTTTTTTGATTTTTTAATAGTTATTTAAAAAAATTCGGCGCAAACCCACATATTTCCAATTGCCAAATATGGCGCAATATTTTTTGTGGATATATATAGTTCTCATAAAACAAAAAAAATCGCTTCTAACACTTTTTCATAGGATACCTTATGCAGCATATACTGGCAATTATTTCGATTATTTACACAATTTTGCTTGCTGGTTTTTTGTTTTATTTCAGAATTTTTCCCAAAAAAGAAAAAAAATCAGGTATATACAAACCATTACCCTGGCAGACTTGGTTAAGTATGGGCATGATTTTTGTTGGTGCCATTATATTTCTGACCGTAAATGTCCTAAACGATTTGATTCATTATCCTTTTTTTCGGGGGATATCTTTTGCGTTCTTAATTTTTTCCGGGACCTATTATACTGAGCAGTTTCCGGAAAACTTTGTACGCAGACCATGGAGCCCGCGATTTTTGGGCCTTTTGGCAATCCTTTTGGCTTTTGTTTTTTTGCACCCGGTTAATAGTCAATTTCTGGATTCATTATCTGTTTCAATTATTCTATCTCGGTTTTTATGGCTTGTATATGGTACATTCTTATTTATCTTTGTCTGGCTTCGTTTGACCAGAAAAAAGAAAACGTTGGATTTGCGACAAAAAGACATGGCCGATGTTTTATTGATTTCCATTTCTTTTTCAGCTTTTGCCATGGTATGCTTGGGTTTCGTTTTCCCCTTGATCCAGCAATACGGTTTTTGGAAGGATGTTACTTTCGCATCACATATATTGCTCCATATTTCTGTTTTATTTTTTGTAACCACAGCCTTCGCAGTTTATTTTTTTTCATTTTTTGATTTTCGAACATTTGCTTTGCGTTTGACCCAATGCCTTTTTATAAGTCTAAGTATAGCGGTTATTTTTGCTTTTTTAGCGGACACAAAAATTTTTGCTCAGTCCAATCTTTTTTGGATAGTATTGGGTTTTGTTTTCTTCGCGTTTTTTTTGGGTATCATTTACCGCAATTTTTTCTTTGACGCGCTAACCCACTTCTTTTTCCCACAGCTTATCAATCCTAATACAGTAAAATTACGTTTATTTGAATACCGCAAATTGGCTTCAGGAGATATTGATATTGCCGGCTTCCTCAAGGAAATCGTTGACTTAGTTCACGCTTTTTTTCCAGTAAAAAAAAGCATCATGCTGACTAGAAATCACTTTTTCGAACTGGTCAAATATGAGTTTGGTGGAGCTCAACTGGAACTGACCGAATCAGATCGACGGGTTTTTGTGCGTATTTTTCGCCGATTAAAAATCGGCAAAAAAACATTAAAAGAACTCCATGAAAATCTACTTTTGGAAAAAGACTATCTAAGCCATTTTTCCGAATACAAAACCCTGAACAAACGCTACCCTCGCCTAATGCGAGGATTTACTGTTTTGACCAATAAATTGCATGAAAAAAACTGCAAAATAATTTTGCCTTTAATATTTGAAAACGAAGTTTACGGTGTTTTCTTCATTGGTCAAAAACAAAAAGAAAGACCGTATTATACCTATGACTTAAAATTCCTGCAATCCATACGAAGCATTCTGACAATGCTTGTCCGCAATCGTATCTATATTGATGAGATGAATTACCAACGACTGGAAGCTAGAAAAGAAGTTCACAGCCTTACCAATTTTATTACACTCGAAAAATGTCAAACCTACAAATTCATGGACAAATCCCTGGTTTACAAAAGTAATGTAATGCAAAAAGTAATCATGCAAGCCAAAGAAGCCGCTGAAAATTCTTTCCCAGTGCTTCTTACCGGTCAGACCGGAACCGGCAAAGACATGATTGCTCAGTTTATCCATGACAGTTCAGAACAAAAAAATGAGCCCTTTGTGCATATCAATTGCGCCGCTATCCCTGAATATTTATGGGAAGACAAAATCTTCGGGCATACCAAAGGAGCTTTCACAGACGCCAAAGAAAGCCGTATCGGCATGGTCGCAGCCGCTGGAAAAGGCACTTTGTTCTTTGATGAAATAGGAGAAATGCCACTGGAAATGCAACCCAAATTGCTGCAACTAATCCAGGAAGGTAAATACTATCCACTGGGATCAGAAAAACCACTTCAATCTCAATGCAGATTAATCTTTGCAACCAACCGTGATCTTAAAGAAATGATTGAACAAAAAAAATTCAGAGATGATTTGTATTATCGGATCCATGTTTTGCCGATTCATATTGCTCCATTAGTTCAACGCCGGGACGATGTACTTATTCTAGTCGAACATTTTATACAAAAATACCGCCGCGATTGCAATGAACCAGGAGATATCCAATTGGATCAACAAGCCCTCAATCTATTGACCAATTATGACTGGCCGGGCAATGTACGAGAATTGGAAAACATTATAATCCGTGTACTGGCCACAAAAAAAGGTAAGAAAATAAGTCTGGATGATATCCCGTCAGAATTGCGCAGCAAAATCGGATCCGCTTCAATACAGACGATGCCCACATCTGGTCAGAAAAATAAAGACAAACCCACAACAATTTTTCCAGTAAATTTTGATGAGCTTGTTAAAGACTTTAGCTCCGAATTGATCAAAAGCGCAATGGAGCAAACAGGCGGCAATATTTCCAAAGCCGCTGACCTGTTAAATATGAAACGGGCCCGACTGAGTTATCAAGTGAAAGAACTGGGAATAAAACAAGAAGATTAATTATTTTTGATAATAGAAAGCAATTCTTTAAAAATTGGTATGTCCGAGTAGCCGGCCAGCTCAAACAATATAGATTCCACACTATTGATGTGTATTCCATGCTGGCTCATAAAACGCAAAGCTGTATTTTTATGGAATAGTGTACGGGAGGATACAGCGTCTGCCGCAATCGTGACTTTGTAACCACTAGCATACAAATCCATTGCAGTTTGCTGCACGCAAACATGAGTTTCCATGCCCCCCACTACAATATGACTTTTTGCGAATTGTTCTATTTGTTTTGTGAACGCGCCTTCTTTGCAGCAGCTAAAACTGGTTTTTTCTACCACATGCACCGGAGCAGCAGATATTTCTTGCAATGGCGCAATAGTGCGCCCCAGGCCTTTTGGGTATTGCTCGGTAAACAAAACGGGTATGTTTAGCAATTGACACCCCTGCAATAATTGTTGGATTCTTTTTCGCAATGTATCTTTTTGCTTTACATGAACAAACAATTTTTCTTGAACATCTACAACCAAAAAAAGAATTTTTTCTGGCGTTAATTTTTGATAGGATTCAAAAGAAATCTGCTTCATATTTTTTTATTTGATATATTTTTGTTTTGTCTAAGATTTGCCATGATTATTCTTTTGGTAAATATCCATTTCCGCTATCAGTAAATCCGCCACAGATTTACGTCTCCACAAAAAAGCCAATACTCTTTTTTGCTGCTTTGTTAATTGCGGCACCTGGAAAGACTGCTTTGGATTCTGTTCGCGCAAGACATTGCCAATGCTTTGCGTGCCATATTGTTGCTGAATTTGTTCCAAAACTTTAAGCCACAAATTGGTCCATTGCTGCCTCATTTGCTGGTCTGAAGCTGACACAGAAAGCGCGTCTTGCAATTTGCCTTCTGAGTCATGCGACAAAGTATCCAAGATAGTTTTGTTTTTTTGTCTGAGCAAAATGTGAAAAATTTGGACTTTGAATTCGCCAATTAATTCCTGATTGTCATCGTCCGTAACAAAATTGCTTACCATATTTGTCGCCGAGCTCATAAACATTTTTATAAAATCTTTTATCTGTTTATCGAAACCCAGGGCAGAAACCGCCCCAAAAAAAGGATTGTATTTTTTGTTGAAAGAAACAATAGCTTCATTGATGACATTCACAAAAATCTCTTTGATAGCCGGATGATTGACCATCTCCTGGACCATTTCTTTGTTCAGGCGAACCGGTTGACGCAAAAAAACCTCCCAGGATTTTTGAGAATTTTCTGAAAAAAAAGCGTCCATGGATTTGTTTTCTTTCTCAATTTCGATTTTCAATGCTGGAAACAAAATATTCTGCCACATAATGCTTGTAGATTCAATATAAAAATCCATATATGAATGACTGTTTTTTTCATTTTCCATGAGAAGGGCAGCTATTTCCGCACAGATTTCATTTATGGAAA
>CAZCVM010000075.1:0-2923 GCA_964501965.1 uncultured Leptospiraceae bacterium
GCGGCCTGCACAGCGGGCACTTTTTCCAGTGCGCCCAGGTCTGCCAATATTTGGGCTCCAATGCCATAATCACGCAAATCCGCTTGAAATCCCAATTTTTCATAGGCCTCCACTGTATCATAACCTTGATCCTGCAAATGGTATGCTTTGATCTTGTTGGAAAGTCCGATCCCCCGTCCTTCTTGCCGCATATACAATAGCACCCCTTCGCCATTTTTGCCAATGTGTTCCAGTGCTTTGTGCAATTGAGAACCGCAATCGCAACGCAAAGACCCCAGTACATCACCTGTCAGACATTCGGAATGGACCCGGACCAAAACATCTTGTTTACCTTTGACCTGGCCCATAATAAGGGCTACATGGGTCACTCCGTCCATGGTTCCTGTGTAAGCTCTCATTTCAAAGTCACCGTATTGGGTGGGCAATTTGGCTTTTGCTTCCAATTCGATCAACCGATCTTGTTCCATTCGATAAGCTATTAAGTCTTTGATCGTTCCCATTTTTAAATTGTGCTTTTGGGCGTATTGTTCCAAATAGTCGCGCCGGGCTACAGTTCCGTCTTCTTTCAATATTTCACAGATTATTCCTATGGGCCGCAAACCTGCCAACCGCGCTAGATCCACTGATGCTTCTGTGTGTCCGCTGCGTACCAAAACCCCGCCCTGTTTGGCTATCAACGGAAAGACATGCCCTGGACGCCTCAATTCATCAGCTTTGGTTTCTGAATTTACCAGAGCTTGTATCGTGCGGCAACGGTCTTTAGCGGAAATACCTGTGCCCGTATCAATCGAATCCACAGATACAGTGAATGCTGTTTCGTGAGTATCCGTATTTTTTGCAGTCATCAGTGGCAAATTGAGTGTCTGCGCGCGTTTTGCTTCTATAGGAGCGCACAGAAGTCCTTTGCCGTGAGTGATCATAAAATTAATTTTTTCCGGTGTTGCGTATTGGCCTGCCATGACCAAATCACCTTCGTTTTCACGGTCTTCATCATCGACAATGATTACCATTTGTCCTTCACGAATGTCATCAATGATTTCTTGTGTGGAATGAAACATATACTAGCCGCCTGCAAATTGTGAGGTATTTTGATTTTTCTAGAAACATTATGAACCATTGTTTTATTTACAGTTGCAAAGACAATAAGTTTTCTTTATGCATAATGGACAATAAGATAAACCAAGTATTTGGATTTTTTCCTGAAGGCTATTTGTACCAGATAAAATCGATTGTAGGTCCTTTGGTCATTGCCAGCGGCCTTGTTGGGTCTGTGTGTTGAAAAATATCACCATCCAGCATATAAGCGAAAGGTTGCTCCGGTTCATAAATAACTTTTGTGACAATGTCATTTACTAGATTTGGGCTGGAAAAAGGTTTGCGCAATAGAATATGAAAAATTTTTGTAATGAGTCGCAAAGGCCGAACATTGGCCAAAATGGCATGTGCGGTTTTGCCTTGGTCCAAAGCTTCCAAAGCTCGGTATGTGATTTGAAAACCCAGTGCTAGATTGGGAATAGTTTCCGCCAACAAGCCAAAAGCTCTTTGAAAAGGCATTTTTTTGCCGTCAATGGTAAATTGCCCGTAAAGCGGCGCAAACAGCCGCTGCGCGGTTTTGCCGTGGAAAATAGCTGAGAAAATAACTACAAAAATCATTTTCAGCGCGTTGAGCGGGCCGGCACCAGCTTCATCATACATTTCGATAAACCTGGCAGGCAAGCCAAAACCATACATAAAGCCCAGTTCGCCATTGATATCCATAGTGGCGCGTGGGAATTTTTGCAAATTGTCAGACTTTGCGTTTTGGGCGAAAAGCCTGAGCCGTTTGTCTGGACTGCCCTTTGCGGCAAAGGAGCGTGCCACATTGTTCATTGTGCCGCCGCGCAGCAAAACAATGGGCGGCAATGGCTCGTCCTGGTATGCGGTGGCCAAACGTGTGATTGTTTTTTGTATGGCACCGTCGCCGCCAAAAATAGCGATAATATCGGTCTTTTGCTGCTGGATATTTTTGCCGGCTGTAATGATCTCATTCAGGTTTGCAGTAATGTACAAAGTCAATTCATTCGCGCATTGCGCGGAATCATGGATATCTTTGATGATTTGAGCGAATTTTTTGTCAAATTTTTGCCGTTGATACCTGCCTTTGCCAGAACGGGTATTGGCCAGCACTGCAATACGTAAACCCTTGTGTCTGTGTTGTGTTGTCATAAACCGTATCCAATATCCTTTCCAAGAATCAAAAAAAAGACTTTATTTTCACAATCTAAATCTAAGTATATAGAAAAAGTGTTTGCCAATGAGTTCATAAACTTTGTTTTGAGAATAGAAGCGCGAGAAATTGAAAATTGTAAAATTATTAAAAACAATCAACGAATAAAAGGGAGTGTTGTCCATGCAACAACAAAAAAGCCCAAAGCGAGAACGGAAATTTTTAGGCGAAATGCTGATAGAAGCCAAAATCGTCACTCCGCAACAGGTAGAAGACGCAGTAAAACTTCAAAAAGGAAGCGGCAAAAAAATGGGGCAAATATTGGTGGAGCAAGGAATTGTTACAGAAAAACAATTGCGTGCTTTTTTGCAAAAGCAATTTGATATTCCGTTTCGAACTTTGAAAAAAAATGAAAAAATGGATGAATCTTTGTTTGAGCTCATTCCGCAAAGCTATTGTTTTTCTCATTCCATTATTCCATTAAATGTCAAAAATGGCGTTCTTACTCTGGCAATGTCGGACCCCTCTGATTTGCGGGTTATTGATGAGATACGGTTTATGGCGGATAGTCAGATTGAAGTAGTTTTGGCTACAGAAGATTCTATAAAGAATTATTTATCAGAACGCGGCAAAGGAGTCAAGCTGGAATCGCCTGAAATGGGTAGTCACCCGCTGCTGCAAAAAAATGAAGACGAAACACAAGAAGATTTCAACCCG
>CAZCVM010000075.1:2933-8516 GCA_964501965.1 uncultured Leptospiraceae bacterium
GAAAACCGGTGAGGACGCGCCGGTTGTAAAAATGGTAGATGAGCTCATTCACAACGCTGTGAATAGCAATGCTTCCGATATTCATCTGGAATCTTTGCCCAAAGCATTGATCATTCGGTTTCGCATAGACGGCATTTTGTATGAAAAGAATAAACCCAAAAAAGATATGCACGCTGCCTTGATTAGCCGGTTGAAAATCATGGCAGATATGGATATTTCTGAGCGTCGTTTGCCGCAAGACGGAAGAATCAAATATGTCCTGAAAAATAAAAAAGAAGTGGATTTGCGTGTATCCATTATTCCGTCCATTAATGGTGAAAACGCTGTGATGAGAATATTGGACAAAGGAGGAAAAGCCATTGGTCTGGATTATTCCGGTTTATTGGATTTTGAAAAACAAATTATTCTCAGACATATATATAAGCCCAATGGTATGATTTTAATGACTGGGCCTACTGGTTCCGGCAAGACAACTACACTCTATGGTATTTTGCAGCAAATACATACACCAGAAAAAAAAATACTCACAGTGGAAGATCCGGTAGAATACCAATTTGATGGTATTACCCAGGTTCAGGCGCATTCGGATATTGGTTTGACTTTCGCTGCTGGACTACGTTCATTTTTGCGTCAAGACCCTGACGTAATCATGGTCGGTGAGATACGCGACCAGGAAACAGCAGAAATCGCAGTACGGGCTGCTTTGACCGGGCATTTGGTTTTGTCCACAGTTCATACCAATGATGCTCCATCTGCTGTGACAAGGCTTGTGGATATGGGCATAGAAAATTACCTGGTTTCATCTACTATTGTACTGGTTGTCAGTCAGCGGTTGGTTCGTTCGTTGTGCCCACATTGTAAAACAAAACAAACTCTAACCAAGGCAATGATAGAAAAAATGCAGACTAGCCATATTTTCAAGCATGGTGATGTGATTTATGAACCCAAAGGTTGCGCTAAATGCAATGATACGGGTTATTTGGGCCGGCAGGGTATTTTTGAAATTTTGGAAATGGATGAAAATATTCAGCATTTACTTAATGAAGGCAAAACCGGCCTGGAGATTAAGCAGTATGCTGTAGAATATGGTATGCGTACTTTGATTGATTCTGGACTGCAAAGGGTCAAAGCTGGATTGACTTCTTTAGAGGAAGTTTATCGGGTATCGATTTAAATAACTGTTTAAACAGTTATTTAAAATATGTTTTAAATAACTATGTTATGCGGAAATTCGCAAAAAAAATAAGGAAAAAACATGAAAACAAAAAAAATAATCAAAATATCCGGTTCTATTGTTCTGGTCTTTACTCTTCTCATAGCTAGCGCAGCCTGGTATTTTTCTTCTCAGGTATTGCATCCCGCACCCGGAAAATGTGATCCAAAACACTTTGTGTATTGCGGCAGTCCGCAGGAACTGGGGCTAAAATTTGAAGCAGTGCGATTTTTTTCTGATCACCCCATAGAAATCAAGGGTTGGTTTGTTCCAGCGGATAGTAAGCGGGCAATCATTTTGGTGCACGGCATCACCGCAAACCGGAGAGAGTCTATGCGTTGGCTCAAAGCTTTGCATCAAGCGGGATTCAATTTATTGGCTATAGATTTGCGCAATCATGGCGAAAGCAGTCCAAGCGTCACCACATTGGGTTGGAATGAAAAAAATGATGTCATAAAAGCAGTCGATTTTTTGATCAATCATAAAAAAATGGCCCAAATTGGTGTTTTGGGAGTATCTATGGGTGCTTCCGCCAGTATTCATGCCATGGCGCAAGACAAACGCATTATTGCTGGTGTATTTGAGGCGAGTTTTGTTTCTGCCCGGAGCTTATTGGAAGGTATCGCGTTGCGAGATTATGGATTGCCGCCGGTATTGACAATTGATTTGGTGAATTTTTTTTTCCAGATGCGCAGCCGAGGTATATCTTTGAATATGATTCGGCCAGTGGACCGTATCGCCCAAATCAGTCCCAGGCCGGTGTTTATTTTGCATTGTCCTAAGGATAAACTCATTCCTTTTGAAAATGGAGAAAGGCTGTTTGAGGCTGCTTTGAAACCAAAATATTTTTGGGCCTCTCCTTGTGACAAACATGCTCGCGCCTGGCAAGGCAATCCCCAATTGGCGGAACGCAAAGTTGTGAATTTTTTCACGACTTTTATGGATTCCTCTAAATGATATATATTCATTAATTAGTGCCGGGGAAAAAATTATTTAGGAAAAGCAGGAGGCACATTTTTCGGTAGAGTCGCTGGCAAGTGAATCGTGCTAAAGTCCCGATAATCCGTTGGCAATATCCGTTCATGCCGCCAATGATGCACCAAATAATAGTCCTTGAGACGCATTTTTTTCTGATAATTCAAGGCTCCATGCACCACATAATGCCAAAACCCGGCAAAACCGCGTTTGCGTGATGCAGGCGGATGCCATGGATATTCATGGATGGTTCGTATTGCCACAGATCCCATGTCAAACGGCAGATTTTGTACATTTGCTTTGTAATTGTCATTAAATTTCCAGAATTCTTCAGCATTGCTTGGATAATAAATTCGGATCACAGTTCCCAGTTTTCTGGCTGCTGTGCCAATGTTGCGCAATGTTTTATCTTTGAGCAAATCTCCAGGATTGATGGAAATACGGTTTTGCTGAAACAATAGGCGTATATAATCATAGTTTTTTTGCGTGCGCAACCAGCCGAAATCTTTGACTACTCTATGCGGTTTGGTTTGATAGTAATAATACGGATACAATTCTTTGCGGTAGCGCTTGAAAACTTTTATCATTATTGGCAACTCAGGGTGGCCGGCATAGTATTTTCTTAAATATTTAATAGTAGGATAATACAGCCGGAAATTGTGCGCAAATTGTTTTGGTGTTTTACTTTTGACTACCAGTGCTTTAATGATCCGGTGCAAATTGACGATGTTGATATCAAAATCCATAAGCCAAACCCATCGGCTTTTGGCCAAAGCTACAAATGTATAGTTTGCGTCCGCCGCAATACCGATATAGCCGCCTCCCAGATTTCTCATATAAGGCGAAAACTGGTAAGTCCGGGATTCATTGCTTTTGACATAGCTCACCGGATCTTTGCAATGCGCTGGCGAGGTATACAATTGTTTGCACAAAGGCTTATTCAATTTATCGTGTTCAATATTGTGCAAAATGGCCAATTGCTCTTTTGTAGGAGGTTCTGGATTGGGGAGCTCTGCCGGCGGATTTTTTATCATCCAGCCCGGACCATGGGTTAAATAAGGGGAGTCTGCGGCGCATCGGGCAGACAGGCGGTTGCCTCCGCTTTGGAGTTTTTCCAAACGCCGGTGCGATGCCCGTAAATGACTGGCTGGCCACCACCAACTTCCGCCTTTAAGTATTTTGCGGTTGCGCTTGCCGCAGGGATAACGGCCGCTGCATGGCCCCTGAGGATTGATACCCAGACAATCACTGCCGCATGAATTTTTGTCACAGCCCAAACGGCAGTCTGTGGCCCAGTCATTGACCCATTCATAGCCATTGCCTGCCATATCATAAACTCCATAATGTCCGGGAGGAAAACTGCCTACTGGATTGGTTGGCCGGATATCTTTTTCATCTTTGCCGATTTTTTTGTCACTGATAAGATTGCATTTTTCATAAGAAGCTCGGGTACAATCCGGTGCTTCATTGCCCCAGGGATATATTGTATTTCTTTTGCCGCCTCGGGCTACTTTTTCCCATTCTGTTTCCGTTGGCAGACGTTTGCCGCGCCATTTGCAATAATCATTGGCTTTGTCCCAGGATAAAGGCACTGCAGGTTGTTTCGCACCCAGTGAATCTTTGTACAAAGGATGGCGGATATTGTACCATTTTTTGCATGCTCCAGCCTTGACGCATTCATTGTAGTCTTCATTAGTTATTTCGTATTTATCTATATAAAAAGTGCTGACAAATACTTCCCGCATGGGTTGTTCATTTTTGGGAGCTGTTTTGTCTGCTGGATTGGCTCCCACATAAGAAAGTCCACCGGGAATACAGACCATGCCGGTAGGTGCTTCTTCACATGGGTCTACTTGAGGCACAGACATTCTTTTTTCATCACCGCGTAGTTCCGCAATATTTACAAAATTTTTTGTATTGGGCTTGCATGATATGGAAATGGATAATGCTGTGATGGATAAAATCAGGAACAATCCTTTATATGAGAATTCTTTTTTCGTTTTTTTGTGATTGGGATAACACGTATCTTGTTGTGAATTCATAAAATCCTCTTTCAATATGAAAATGACAATATTTATAGATAAATGCCTGATTAATGAAGGCCAAGCTAGACTTTATTTGTATTGTTTATGGGCAATGCTTGCCATAGC
Organism: uncultured Leptospiraceae bacterium; assembly: GCA_964501965.1. Classification (GTDB taxonomy): domain Bacteria; phylum Spirochaetota; class DYNZ01; order DYNZ01; family DYNZ01; genus CAZCVM01. The sequence goes on from CAZCVM010000075.1 coordinate 7,272, forward strand.
CATTATCATGTAAAGAATATTTTCATTATTGAAGTTGGATTGAAGCAAGATTGGATTGAAATATTGAAGCAAGATGCGCATTGCTTTGGGTTTTGTTTTACCGATGCAAAAAGTTTTTTATATGCTGTTGGATTTTTTCTCTTCGGTTCCAAAGTAAAAATATGGCAAATCCAATAGAAATTACAGCCAGAGAAATAATTCCTTTGCGCAGACTTTTTTCATCCGCAGTGACCATAAGCAAGACAACCATAAACGTAGAACCAATGTATATCAATGGCACAAAAGGATAGCCAAATGTTTTGTATCCTTTTTTCCCATTTGTGGGATGAAAATGCGGATGATCTTTGAATTTTTTGCGAAGAATAAATATCGAGCCAACCACCATAATGGACATAATTAGCATCATAATAGTGGTAAGTTCCAAAATAGATTCAAAGTCTCCGCCCAGCAAAAGTATTAATAAAGACGCCCAAACCGCTTGCGTCCACAAACTCCAATGCGGGCTGCCGTGTTTTTCATGGATATAACTGGCTCTTTTGAAGAAGATTTTGTCGCGGCTCATGGCCAAATATACACGACTTCCTGCTATAATAGAGGAATTCAAGCTTCCGAGGATAATAAAAGCAATCAAAATGGCTGTACCCATTTTTGCTTTGTCTCCCAGCAGTATAGCTCCTACCGTGGAAACCACATCCAGGTTTTTATTCGAGGCCAATGTCTCATAAGGTATGGTAACTAAAAATACAAAGCATATTAGCAGGTATATTCCGGTTACTATGAATACCCCTAAAATCATAGATTTGGGAATGATGCGTTCGGGAGTTTTGATGTCTTCACTCAAATAAAGAGAAGCATTCCAGCCAGCATAAGAAAAATAAATGGGGATAAGGGCAATCGCGATTGCGGTAAACCCCGGAAATTTCAATGCTTCAGCAGGTGAAGAATAAGAAAAATTGATGGCCATGATTTTGGTATAGCTGCCATGATCAAAGAAAACATTAAATAATATCGCTAGTCCAGACAGCAGCAAAATCAGAATAGGGCCCAGGGTAATGATTTTTTGAATGTTGATGCTGTTTTTTAGGCCAAAATGGTTTATCGAGGTAAACACAAAAATAATAATTATGGGAAGTACTTGTAAATAAGTAATGGGGATATCCACGAAAGGAATCGTAAAAAGCGTGTTTTCAATGAAATCGCCCAATATTGTTCTACCCTGGTAATTGATCACTCCAGTGGCCAAAG
>CAZCVM010000076.1:0-2824 GCA_964501965.1 uncultured Leptospiraceae bacterium
CCGTTTGAATTCTGGACTGAATTTTCTTCTTGTTATCATATGGACAAACTCCTATATTCTGTTTTTTTTGTCACTCCAGTTTTGTGGGTGCAGTCCAGGAAGCGGTTATAGTGATTTAACACTTTTAATTTCATCATCTGTTAAACCGTATAATGTGTAGACCAATTCATTTAGTCTTTTATCTAATTGGTCAATTTTTTTATTATAAAGTGATTTATCTGATTCGCTAATAGAATTGAATTTATTATTTTTTGTTTTTGAAATTTCATCAACTGAATTAACAATTTCATTATGTATTAACATGTTTTCTTCAATTGTAAAATCAAAATTAGGAATTGGTAGAAGATCAACAAATTGTTTTCTAAATCTTAAATAACCACCACTAATATGCATTATCGAGTACTTTATTTTATAATATTTATAAAGTAATTCAGAATTGAGAATCCCCAATATATATTTTAATGAAATTCCTGTTATATTTTCTTTTAAAAACATAAAATATATTGTCTTTAAGCATAAAATTCCTGTTTCGTCAAAAACGCCATTAAATTTTAAACTAATATCACGAAAAAGAATTTTTTCATGTTTAAAAACTTCTATAGGTTTGCTTTCAGGAATTTTATCTGGAATGTAGTTAACGGTATTACCACTCCAATTGTAATAGTATGCTTCAGAAATATCTTTACCAATTAAATATTTCTCATTTGTATTATTTGTCTTTAATTTATCTGGTGGAGGTCTAAAACCACGAGTAATATTTACAAATTCGCTTAAAGGAGTAAACTTTTCGATTTTATACACCCATTCATTACCGATTGAGTCAAAATCAAATATACAGCTATCTGAAAAAAATTCCATTTGATTTTTTGTTACAAAAGATGGGGTTGAGCTAAAGTTACATGCATAATTTATTTGGCATTTATTTCTAATAGTTTCATCGTTTTCTTTTTGGAATATTACTATGTATGGATAGACAGATGCTTGTGAAAAGACATTATCATTTGAGACATCAATTGCAATATTAAAGCAAGTATTGTTCAATATAAATTTTCTCAATTCTAACCCATAATCAGCAACAAGAAATTTATTTGATATAATATAACCTTTCAAACCACATTGTTTTAATAATTGAATTCCTTTTTGAATAAATAATACATAGATATCATATTGTTTTATTGCTGATATAAATTTATCAGAATAATATTTTTTAACTTCTGCATCTAACATGCCACTTCTAATATACGGTGGATTCCCAATAACACAATCAAAACCACCAGAATTCATAATATCTGTATATTCACTTGACCAATCAAAAGGTCGTATTTTTTTAAGGTCCCCAATTTCATAATCAAGTCTACCATCAAAATAATCAGTTCCAATTAAACTATTTCCACATTTTATATTATCAACCATGTCCGGCAGCACAGAACCTTTTACGAAAAATAAATCTCTTTCTCCTTTATCAAAACCGTCATCAAGCATTTTTAGATAAAGGCTCATGATTGATACTTCAGTTGCCTCTTTGTCTATATCTACACCGAAGATATTATTTCTAAGAATGTCACTGCGTTTATCAAGACGGACTTTTATTTCACCATCTTTTGATTTGTACCAGTCAGCTTTGTAGTTTTTATCAGTTTTATTTGAAGAATACCATTTCTGGTGGTAATCAAGAAGGTAAGAATATGCACCGATTAAAAAGCTGCCAGAACCGCAGGCAGGGTCAAGGATTTTAATATTCTTTATTTCTTCTGGAGTAAGACCTTCAATTTTTTTACCTACAGTATTTTGGACAATATATTCAACAATGTATTCAGGAGTATAATAAACACCGCCAGCTTTCCTAACTTCAATTTTTTCTTCAATTTTAGCTCTATGGCTGTCAGTTAATCGAATTTTGCTGCCAAGAAATTTTTCATAAATACGACCAAGTATTTCAGGTTCAATAACATCAAATTGAAATGGTGATACGGGATAATTCATTTGACGAATTATGTCATGAATAGTTTTATCATCTACGTTGATTTCTTCAGAAAAATGCTTTTTGAATAGAAGACCATTATAGGTTGTATTTAATGAATTAAATATCGGAATTAAAGACTTATAGATGTTTTGAGATTTCTTTGTTTTGTAGAGGAGAGTGTTCTCCGGCTCAATTTCTCTATCTTCAAGGTTACGAATAAAAACAAGACGGTCTAAAATTCTTTGAACTGCCTCATTGATTTCATCAACATTCAGGTTTTCATTTCTTATTGCAACATTTTTGGCAAGCAGTTCTCGCCAGCTTGTAATCTGCTCGAGAAAATCAACATCCATAGTTTTAGTGTTTTTGTCGATTTTACCTCTAAGTTTATCAAGACTTCCATTTTCAACCGCTACTCTGGAAAAAGTGTTCCAAAGTAAATCCCATTTTTTAAGATAATCTGTATATCTCATGGTGTGAGTTTTCAATAATTCTCTGTCAGTATTGTCCATCAAAGGGGCTTTTATAACATTAAATACTCGAAATTCTTCAAAATCAGTTAAAATGACAATAGGGGCTTTGCCGTTTGATGAATAAGCATATCGTTTTGCCTGGTAAATGGCGTCTTTATCAGTGTCTAAATGAATACTTGCTTCCTTTGCTTCAATAAAGAACTTTAATTTCCCATTAATTTTAAAAGCATAGTCTACTTTTTTTGTACCGCCGTCAGTTGATTTGTCTTTTTGAGAAAATTCTCGTACTACTTCATAATGACTTTTCATGTTCCAACCTAAAGCTTTGAACATTATGTCAATATAATTCGAGCGGATATTTGTCTCTCCGTGGCCTTTTTGGGTCAGA
>CAZCVM010000076.1:2834-8458 GCA_964501965.1 uncultured Leptospiraceae bacterium
AGAATAGCTTTATTCTTTTCAAATTCATTAACTCTTTCAGCTAATATTTTTCTTCCGGCTTCTTTGTTCATTATTTTTTCCTGTATCTATCCTCAAAACATTTTTATGCAAATATTGCAATAGGTATTATTTGCAACGCAGGTGCATTGATTTCTGTATAAATTTTAGTTTCTTTGAATTGATCTGATGGTAATTGATTAAAACCATCAAGTAATGCTTGCATGAAATTTTGATTTAATGATGAAAATGATGTTTTCCTGAGTAAATCAATTGTTTCTTCACTGTCACTTTTCAGAACTCTTATTATTTTACCCAAAACCAAGTATTCACCATCTATAATTTCTTCATCGCTATTATTTTGGAAATATTTGCTTTCTGTGGATAATACAATTTTTAACTCGGAGTTGATAGGTTCGGCAATAAGATCAGTACTTCCAGAACTTGAAAGTCCTTTTATTATTGCATCAAATTGTTTCATAATGGGGTTATTTTTAACATTACTTTGATTAGATGATTTCTTACTTTTACTCTGTTGGTTATCTTGTGACAAAGCACTTGGGTCAACAGAGACAACTAAATCAAGCAATGTTTTTATTCTTTCAAGTGAGGATATAATTGGATTTTTCCTTATAATCGCTCGAAATTCGATAAAATTACCGCCAGTTATTGTATCAAGCGATTCGATATTTTTTAACAAATCATTTTCAAAAATTGTTAATCTCATTTTTGAGAATAATGAGGTAGGTGCATGAATTCTTTCTTCTATTTTTTCAACGCTATCTTTTTCGGCTTCTTTTTTCCCTCTTGACCCTTTTAGTGAAACACCTAAAAGGCCAAAAGCATTTGAAATGCCAACTGTACCTTCAATTGAATTATTATTTTCTTTGTCCAGTGAAGTTGACAATTTATTTTGAGATATTGTTGAAAAGCCGTCTTCAATTATTGCAAGAAAATCAAAAATGATTCTCTGATTAAGATATATTGGAATAGATAAATCTGTAGAATTCATAAAAAAGCCTTCTTATTCATAAAATTAGATTTTTCGTTTTTGACCCGGCACAGACGCCGGGCCAAAGTTTTGTTGCGCTTGCACTTAACGTTCCCGGCGTATGCGACGTTTTCACCGTAGCGTAGCGGAGGTGAAAATGTGCCGAAGGCCAAGCGGACGCAGCGTATGACGCCGTGTTAAGTGCAGTAATCGCGAATACAATATGTTTTATTCCAAGCGAAACATGGATGTTGAGCTTGGAGAATTAAATTATTTATTTTTTAATTTCATTATACTTTATTTTGAGAAAACGATCTTCTTTTGTATAGAAAGCTCTTCGATATTCGTCAATTTTAAAATCAAGCTGTTCTCTTTCTTCCATTAATTCAACCATATCTCTGTTTATGGTTAATATATATTGAAATTCTTCAGGCCTATTTTCTGCTTGTTTATGTAAATAATTAAGACATTTCTCTAAAGAGTCATTGTCAATATTGAATATATTATCATGAACAAGAAACCGTGGATGATTGATTTTTGTATTCTTATCAAATAGTAGTGCAACATCATAAATAAATACTTTTAATCTTTCTGTACTCCAACTCCCGTCATCATCGATTCTTAAGTCAAATGATAAAAATTCCTTGGATTTACTTTGATTTTTTGTATTTATTTCAAAATGGGCTTCTCTATTGCCAATAATATTTTCGTGAATATGTAATATTGTTTTTTCAAATTCTTTAATAATTTCATTATTATTTAAAGCCTTTTCTTCAAATTTAATAATGTTATTATCTTTTTGGGCTTTTAATGATTTTTTATTTTTTTCAGCTTTATCATATCTTTCAATTAAAGCTTGTAAGTTATTGAATTCTTGATTTTTTTTATTATAGATATTTATAGATGTTTTAATGTCCCTTAAAAGCTCGCCATTATCACATAGTGATAATTTTTCAGAATACATCTCATCATATTCTCTAATTTTCTGATTAATCTCTGACAATTCATTTTTTAAATTTGTTAACTTTGTATTAATAATAGTATTTTTAAAATTATCAATTTTGTTTTTAAATTCTTTAACATCATTAAGAGATTTATTAATTGCATCACCTAAGCCACTCTTAAATTGGTTAAATAATAATGCTAAATCAGTTTCACTAATATTTTCAGGTTTTGGCAATGAATCAATTTGTTTAATTTCCGATTTTAATGCTTTTTGTTTCGTGCGTAATATAGATATTTCAGTTTCAATTGAAATAATTTCATCTTGTATTAGATCAAATGAATCCTTATTTCGTAGCTCTTCAATTGAAGTATTGATTTTATGTACTTCATGTTCTAATTCATTCGATTTTGCCTTTGCATCATTAACCTTAATTTCATTATTATTAGTTAATATTTTTTTTGTCTCTGAAAAGTATGTTTTAACTTTATCTAATCGATCGATAATTTTTTTAATTTCAGCGTATAGTTCAATATTTAATCCAAGAAAGAATAAATGTGGTTTAAAATCAGGAGGTATTCTTTTGTCAGTATCAAAGCATTTGATAATATCTTTAAACTCAGAACGTTCATCTCTAATTATTGGGCCAAGTAAGTTTCTAAAACTAATTCTTGTTTTTTGGGCGGGAAACTCTTCAAAATAAAGAGTGCCAAGATAATTTGAAGCATCATCTAGTTTTTCAAATTTTATTTCCTTTCCATTGATATAAATAATAATCAAATCAGGTTGATAAACATTTCTAGAGATGGTTACATTACTATTATTAAATTTTAAATCTAATAGAATGTTTGTTTCAGGTTCAATGTAATTTTTAGGTATTAATAGAACTCTACTCTCATTTGGTTTTTTAAGTAGACAAAAGTTTAAGAATTCAATTGAAATTGATTTCCCAACACCATTTGTTTTTTTGTTTCCTTCAGATCTTTCTCCTAAAATAAAATTTAAACCAGTCTCAAATTTAACTGGTTCAAAAAGTTTAGGCTCGCTGTATAGTTTTTCTAATATTATCATTATGCTTTTATGAATCTTTTAAATAAATGTATGGTTCCGAGAAATCAAGAATTCCTGTTGAGTAAAGAAGAGCTAAACCGAAAAGAAATTGTCTATAATGATTAATTTCATATTTTTTAAGCTCATTTGTAATATCAAATATTGATAGTTTTTTAGCATCTTTTTTTTGAAATGTCTTGAGTATTAATGATGCTACATATACTGAAGATGTTTTTAGATTTTCATCTTTTGATACAATCATTTCAACATTTCTTCCTCTGAAAATATATTACAACCAATAAGTTCATCTAATAAATAGTATGTTATAGCATTACCATCGACTTTTATTCCATTCTTGGTTATTTTTTCTTCAAAATATTTTGATAGATTTTGTAAAGCTTTTTGAGGATTCCCATTTTCTTCTTCAAGAAATTGGTTACTTATTCTTATTAAAAACACTGATATTTTTTCAGCTTTTACTCCGTCTAAACCAAAGGACTTTTTTGCCTCAGGCAAAGACATGCAATATAAAGGCATTAATAATAAGAATTCCTCTTTAAATTCATCCGAATATTCTTTAAAACGACTTTCAATCTTTTTTTGTGGATCACAAATATATTTTTCATCTAATTCTTGATAATTTTCATCATCGCTGAGCCACTCCAAAAGAGTCATTATTGTTTCAACTTCATTTAATTCAGTTTTAGGTCTTTCTACTAAAACTTCTTTATCTAAAAATGTTGAGACTGTCTTTATTGTATCTAAACCTTTATTGCTAATTTCTGAAAATAATCTTTTGATGTCTATAACATCTTTTTTATGGTCAAATTTATATTTATTCCCATCTGAAAAGTCGGTTCTATAATCTTTTGCATCTTTTGATATTAATAAAATTTTTAAAGAATAATCTTTATATAGAGAATTTTTAAAAAAGCCGGTTATAGAATCACGAATTTTATCATTATCATTTTGCGCAGTGACTTGCAATGCTTCTTTGTTTATAGTATCTAATAAGTCAATGCTTGCAGTATTTTGTTTATCATAATTTATATTGTTGAATGAGTATCCTAAAATATTGAGAAGATCTCTATAAAAATATTCAGCATGAATATGTGTATCCGTTAAATTTAAGGAACCAGATAATTCTACTAAATTCTTAAGATATCCAAGTTTTTTTTTTATATTGTTAACATGATGTTCTCTTACATCCATTTGTTTATCCCTTTAAAAATATGCGAGGCCAGGCCGGCCGAGCCAAAGTTTATCGCGCTTATTGCATATAACTCATTCATACCCGCCATATTGCGCTTAATGTTCCAATACGGAGGGATACCCTCCATATCGCGTATATCCTCCTTTAGCTCCAGGTTATCAAATGGACCCTTAATTTTACTCAATGCGGTATCCGTGACATGAATGTATATTTCTGTCATTTTAATTGCTCGCATGACCCAAAAATTCCTGTATATATCTCAAATCAGTCCCTTGCTCAAGTAAAAGAAAAAATTTCATTTTTATCAAGAGTATCAACATTTCGTCCATTAAATGCAGTCAAATAGTGTCTCATTCCACATTGACACAGCGGGGCCTCAAATCGCTATAATTTAAAAGAGCACTCCATTATAGTCTATGCCTGCATTTTTTTTGTCCAGTATTTTTTTTAATGTCTGGCAAAAAATATTAAAAACGGCAAAAAGTATCTCATAATACTAAATAACCTCCTTCAATAGCTATTTTTTAATGTAAGCATTCGTGGTATTTTCCTTTGCATCAATTTGCTTTATGAATCAATTTGCCTTAAATGTATATTTAAAACATCTTGACTCTGAAAGTATATATAATAATTTTTGCATAGTAGCGTCAATAAAGCTTTGTTTCCGCAAAATTTTATTGACGCAAATTTTAAGGCAGGGTTTCTGAAAAAGGGTATTTTAGCTTCAGATAATCTGTTTTATGTCTCTGGAGAGGTAGTCTCATGAAAAAGTTAATAGCTGTCCTCTCTGCCTGCAACACTTTTTTAGGAAAGGAAATTGCTATGTATAAAAATATATTAATTATTTTACCAATCATTTTTATTCTATTAGCCTGTGGAGACGATGGGGGCTGCAGAAGTAGCCCGACCTATTCATTGTCTATGGCTTTCACTCGAATAAATAATGCTGGCCTGGACCCTTTTGAAGTTACCGTTACCCTGAAAAAGGACGGGAATTTTCTGCCCGGTGCCAGCATTGATCGCGATGTACCTAAAGGGTCGCTTTCGCCTATTGTGGACAATGGTGATGGCACTTATACTTTTACTGTAACGCCAGCACATACGGGTGAATACCCGGTTTCGGTTTCCTATCAGGGTGCATCTGCCAGTGAAACCGCACTTGTGCTCAAGAATGTTCACAGCGATTGGAATCAGCCTATGCTGGTGCGAGGCTACGTTAACACTGAAGGTTATGAAGACGGTGTTACCATAAGCCCTGACGGCAACTGGCTTTTTGTACAATATGGCCCTAAATATTTTTCTGGTGGAATTTATAGTGATCTTATAGGTACTCATGGATATACTGTGGAGCAAGCACTTGATTATCCCCTTGTCAAAAACATTATCGGACCCTATAGTGGACCCAAAAGACCCAACTTTTTTGATGAGCG
>CAZCVM010000077.1:0-8391 GCA_964501965.1 uncultured Leptospiraceae bacterium
CACATAATATTCGGCGTAGGAATCAAAAATAAGGCAGGTTTCCTGGGAATGACCGCAGCCTTTGCCAGCCTTTTGCGCAGTTATGCGGCATATACAAGGAGCCAGAGCAATGACACTTTGATTGTCAATTATTTTTGCCGCGTCATCATAAGGAGCAACCGGCCATTGTATCGCAATTTCTTTGTTGACAGGTATAGTACGCAATATGGGGGTTCCATGCGCCTGAATACTTTTACCAAATCCTTCATCAAAGTATTGATCGATTTTTTGGGCCAATTCTTCACTCATTGTATTGACCTGGTGTTCAAAAATACCAACCACAAAAGGAACCGCAGAATAATAATAACTGTCTTTCTTTTTATCACGGCGCAGCAATCCGGCATGGGACATTTGTTCTATAGTCTTCTTAAAATCCGAAAAATCATTGCCTAGCCTATTTTCCAGAGATTCCATGCTTTCCGGCTTTTGATCCATCTCGATAAATATGCGGGCGGTTTTTTCTGTAAATAAATGCTTGAGTATTTCAATTTCAACGCCGGTCTTTGTTGCTGGATAACCATTGGACATGGTATCCAATTTTTGCTGCAATTTTCGATAAATATCAGACATAATACCTCAGTTTTTAGCTTGATGTTATATATATTTAAAAATTCCAGGACAAGTAAAATTGGCTGCCACTAAAATGCAAATATTATTTTGCTAAGGCGTCATTTGGCCGGCCAATATCATAGCAGGAACTAAATGACGCTTCGCGCTTAGGTAATGACGCATCTGCGGCACTGAAATATGGACTTTTTGGGGATATTTTGCCAGAGCCTGATATACTTTTCTCGCATTGTCAGCTGGCTCACCCACTGTAGATACCAAAATAATATTGCCCTGCCGTATTCTCGCAAAATCAATGGCATAACGGTAATGGCGGTACAATGCATCAAAGAATATCAGAGATGAAATATTGTATTCACTATTCAAAGCAATATTGGGCATGGGTCGGTAACCTCCGCTAAACCCCATCAAATGCACAGATATCTTTTGGGGATCATGTTTGGTATCCTGAATAGTGTTGATTTTTTTGGTAATGCATTGAACTAGACCGGCAAAATTTTCTATGGTAAATTTATTCCATCTATGATCATAAGGAACTGTTTGCGTGGAAGAAGGAAAAACCATCACAGCATTGACTCCCTCACGGCGTGCTGCCTGAGCTTTGCGTTTGACATAAAAAAATTTGGTGCGATAGAGGATGCTTCTTTCATTGTCTCCATGCAAAAAAATAAAAATATGCGGTTTTTTGGATGATTCGATCGCCTTTGCTGTGCCTATATTCCAATACACATCTTCACCAACAGGCGATTGCGACGCAGGGATAATCCCATGCTGAAACCCAGTTTCATTGCCATTTGTAATGATTTTTTCATTTTGGTTGACTCTATTGTCCAGGTTTTTAGTTAAGGAATTGAGAACACCGCAGGCAACAGCAAATATCCAAAAGACAACAAAAAAAATGAAAAAAAATATCCATCGTTTTTTCATATTTGGTTTCTTCACCCCCAAATATAGAATTAATACAAAAAAACAAAACACTTACCAATTGGCAAACAAATTTTTAAGAAAAATGGGTCTTTTTCTTGGACTTGGCCTTTTATCTTTCTGGGCTATATCGCAAAGCACGGTGACAGCCAATAAAAATCAACATTGCATTGCCCCAATCCAAATCCAATTATTGAAAAAGAAAATATACTTAAAAAGCGTCAATATTAGCGGATTGGCATACTCTCCTTCTGGAGATTTTATTGCTGCGGCAAGCCTCAACAACCAAATCATGTTGTTTAATCATGATTTGACGGGACAGAAAATACTAAGTAAAAGCCAATTTGAACCCAAAGACATTGCCATTTCTCCAGATAGCAAAAAGATTGTTTCCCTGGGTACAGATGGGTCTATCCTGGTCTGGAATACTCAGGGGAAAAAACTAGCTTCCTTTTTTGCCGGACCGCATGAGGTTAATAGTCTGACCATTGGCCCGTCCGGTAAAAAAATTGCCCTCGGACATGGGAACTTTGTTCACTCTCAGACAAGCAATTATATTTCTATTTGGACAATCAAAGGTAAAAGACTGCAAAAAATATTGGGCCACAAAGGCCGTATCAATCAGGTAGATTATTCCACCGAAGGTCATTTGTTGAGTGCTAGTCAAGATGGTACAGTGCGAGTCTGGGACACAAACGGCAAACCATTGGCTATGCTCTACAAACATCAGTCTCCCGTATACACAGCGCGATTTAGTCCTGACAGCCGCCGCATTTGGAGTGGTGGCCAAAAAATAATCGCCTGGGACTGGAAAAATAGCAATACTGTTTTTAGTATAGATAAATTTCGACATATCATTACGCATAATATCAATAAAAAAAAAATAATAGAAGACGCGACAAAAGTCCACTCAATAGCGGTTTCCCCGAATGGATGCTATTGGGCTACTGGTTCTAGTGATCTGGTTATTCGTATATGGAGTCGGCAAGGACGGCTACTAACACAAATTGCCGGACAGCACTGGCATGAAAATATTGTACTTGCTTTTTCACCGGACAGCCGCAATCTTGTTAGCTCTAGCTGGGACCGGCAAATTCGATTGTGGCGTATACATTGATTTTTTTATATCAAAAATATCGTTTCAAAATCTATTGGCAAAGATAGCAACCTAACCATGAAATCCTTAAAAATCCATAACAATCCCCCAAAAAAAATTGACCTCAATAAGAAAACTTCTATCCACGCTTTATCATTTGAAAACTGGAAAGATTATATGGCCTCTTTGGGGCACAAGCCATATCGCGCAAAACAAGTACAGGAATGGTTATACAACAAAAATGTTCGTTCAATAAATGAAATGATCAATATTCCTTTATCTCTACGCGATGCTATACAAAATGATTTTTTGTGGCATGGACTTCATTTGATAGAAAAACGCAAATCCTCATTGGATCAAAGCGAGAAATATCTCTGGCAAATAGAAACTGCCAATGGGCCAGCTTTTGTAGAATCAGTTTTGATTTTTAGCGGCAAAAGGGCCACTTCCTGCTTATCATCGCAAATCGGCTGCCGGGTTGGATGCAGCTTTTGCAGCACCGCACGCATTCAGCCGGTGATTCAGCTTCCCGCATGGGCAATCGTCGAACAACATTGGCGCATGATCCAGGAAAGCGGATTGGTGAAAATTGACAATGCTGTATTCATGGGCATGGGCGAACCATTTCACAATTATCGGGCCAGTCTATGGGCTGCCTATCGATTAACGGATCATCCTGGTTTCTTTTTGCATCCCAAACGAATAACCATATCCACATCAGGGATTTTACCAATCATGGAAAAATATCTTCGCGAAAAACATCCTTTTGGACGTGCTATTTCCCTCAATGCTCCGGATAGCAAAAGGCGGGCGCAAATCATTCCCAATGAAAAACGTTGGCCTATACAAAAATTGATAGATTTTGCAAAGCGCTATTATCAGCAACACAAAAAAAGAATCACTTTTGAATATGTCATGATCAAAGATTTCAATGATTTCCCTGAGGATGGTATTCTTCTGGGACGAATGTTTTCCCATATTCCAGTGAAAATTAATTTGATCCCTTACAATGCAACTAATCTAGGCTATTCTGCGCCGTTGGATGAAAAGCTAGATATTTTTATCCAGGGTTTTTTGAACGAAACCCGCAAAACCGGCAAGCACTCTGTAATCACTTTGCGCCGTTCAGCCGGAAGCGACATTGATGGAGCCTGCGGTCAATTGGCAGGCAAAGCAATATTGTAATTTTGCAAAAATAATTTTTTACGGCTATAAGTGTATTTTTTGTAGGGATCATCCTTCAGCGGCTTTATCTTTTGGGGCCCCATTATTTTCCGTTAATCCTGGCTGATCTTTTTGCAATACAAAAACCATTTTTTGAAACACAGCATAAAAATCTTGCAATTCATCTTTGTCCCGCAATTTCCTGAAATGGGGCATTTTCCCGTCAATGATTTCTTTCATATAACTGGTCATAACATGAACTGGTCCTGCTATTTTATGAGTTTTGTAAAGAAGCATAAAGTAAAGAACTACTCCTTCGGCAATCGCTAGAATGAAAATAATAAAAATAAGAATGTTGTTGCGTTTGGCAATTTGCTGGATTTGTTCCATATTGCGCTTGTGATTGCTCATGCTTTTTTCTATGGCTTTCGCGTATCCTCCTTTATCACTATTGGGAATTGTGCCCAGCACAAAAGTGATGATAGCGTTTTCTATTCGGTGTATATTGGCCATCCGTTTATTGTTTACCACAATATTGTAGGACATCAAACCAATCACAAGCCCCATAAGCATTGTAAAAATCAATGTAATGGATATTGCTGTTCGGCCTTGAAATTTCTTATCAACCACCAATTGCTTTCTTTTGTACTTACCTGACATTCTTCCTCCCAAAAATCCATTATTTTAAAAAATAAAAAAAAAATTGGTTTAAACAGCAATCACATTACTGAATCAAAAATCTCAATCATAAAATTTTTTGCTAAAAAATTTGACTGCTTAGTTTGCTAAAACTCATAAAATTTTAAACAAAATTTTATGGAAAAGATACTTTTGCAAGTAAAAAATTGCAAGTACAAAAAGAAAAAAAATGAGTAAAAAAGGAAAAGAATGAAACAAACAATACGGCGAGCATTAACCGCCCCCCCCATACAGTGAAAACCAAACTGTTTTTGGAAGATGGTTACCAAGGTATTTGGGCGAGAAGTTGCTTAGTTGTTTTCCATTGCCCTGCATTGTCCAGAGCAAACAAAACCTCATAAACCCAAATATGCTCCTTTCCAAAATCCAAAGCTGTATAATGATGCCAATACGACGCAGCATCGGGCCGTTTATCATGCATCACATTGTCTTTGCCCATCTTCTCACCGGCAAAAATACGCGGAACTTTTGCCGCATTGATATAAATACAATCTTCTTTGGTCACTACTTTTTTTCTCTGACCAATTAAATTGTTTTCTTTTTGAATATGATGATGCATGTGTCCAGCAATAACAGCCAGAGGTCTTTTGCCCATATTTTTTGCAATACGGATCGCTTGCTCCAAATCAGTATCGCCAAAATCGCCTGCGTGCTTTTGAAAATCATTGCCCCAAATATCCGTGGCATGCTCTCCAAGACCGCTTGGGCCATTGTGCCCGAGAAAAATCAAATCATTGCTTTGAGTTTGTGCCAATAACTTTTCAAAAATCTTGACAGAATCTGAAATAGTTGATACTTGAAATTGCTGCTGTAAATAAGGACGCATACTAATAGAGGTGCCACCCATAGAATGAGGCCGACCGCAAATCATTGACACAGGCCGACCAGCAAGATTCAATTCCACGACATTGTACTGACAAAGCTGAATCGGTTTTAATTGCATCCGTAATTTTTGTACACGTTTGCATTGGTTGCGTGCAAATAAATGGGCCCAAATAGGTGTTTGTAAAATTTCTGCAATTAATTGAGGTATTGTCACGGCATCATGATTGCCAGGAAAAAAATATCCTGGAACAGTTACTTTGGATATCAAACTCGCTGTTTTGGATGCTTTGCCATGCAGACGATTTGGCAAATCACCGACAAAAAAAATATAGTCCGTGTGCTTTTTTGAAAAAAAAGCTGTGTCTGTTTTATCCCAAAAAGAATGTATATCACCAATGATTGCGATTTTTTCAATTTTCCCGGATTTGGACATGAATGGGTGTCTCCATTGTGCATTGGTTTCGCTTTTTTTACTTTTTTTTCCATTTCAATGCTTTATTTGTTATCCCAAAAGTCAATGATAAATATTTCATTGTTAAGGCTACATATCCCGCGAAAAATCGAATATAGTTATTTAAATAACTATTTAAATTTTCAAAATTTTATAAAAAAATCAATTATTTTTGGGACAAAACCTTTTGCACGGAGCTTTCTTAATAATAGAACTACATTATTTTTGAAAGACAACCAGGAGGTACGTGATGAATTCACAAATAAAACCCAAAGAATACACCAATCACACCAGTGTTAGCTTGAAATTGAAGCATAAAGATATATTGGAAAAAACCGCCCAAAAATATGAAATCTCCATGAATGATTTAATGATTTTGCTATTGAGATATGTAAACGAGCAAGCGCTAACAATTTTCGAAACACAGGCGCGTATAAAATACCAACAGCCTGAGGGAAATATCAAAATCGTCAATTTGTATATCGGTCAGAGGGATTATGAGAGGAATTTGGATGCACGACGTTACGGCAAGGTTTCAGTTTCATGGTTGTTAGCTTACGCTATCGAGCATTTTCTCGATTTGGTTTTACAAATGATTTTTCAGGGATTTGCACGGGGTAAAGAAATTTTAAATAACTGCGTTGGACTCCAAACCTTTTTAGTAAAAAAAATGACAAATCGAATTAGAATGGTCTCTATCTGGTATCCTCAGAAAGAAAAAAAATATCCAAACCACCACAAACCAACAAAAAAACAAAACAAACCATAATCCCATACACGCATTCGTCATTTTTTCAAAAACCTCATTGCCTTTCCAACCCATCTGTTTTTATTTGGTAACAATACGTAAATATGGGGAAACCAATGAATGAAAAACAAAAAATATTATTCGCGCAAAACGCGTTGGAACCTGTCAAAGACATAGCTCAAAAAGCCGGCGACATTCTTCTATCTTACCAGGAAAAATTGACTTCCGTAAAACACAAAGCAGATGGTGCTGGTCTGGTAACAGAAGCTGATGAACAAGCAGAAAAATATATCATAGATTCACTTAGTTCTCTATTTCCGCAAATTGCTTTTCTGGCCGAAGAATCTGGCGAAACCGCTGGCACGCCTCAGAATGCAATGGATTCTGTGCAAATGCGATGGATAGTAGATCCTCTGGATGGCACAAACAATTATGCGCACCATATCCCCTGGTTTTGCGTTAGTATTGGCTTAGAAATTGAACAAGAAATTTTTTTGGGCATCATTTATCACCCAGTATTAAAGGAAATGTTTACTGCGGTTAAGGGCCAGGGTGCGTTTCTAAATGGACAGCAAATCCAAGTTTCACAAATTGACAACATGGTGGACGCGATGCTCACCGTAGGGTTTTACTATTACAAAGATACAATCTTGCAACAAGAGATTGCCCGTTTTGAAAAAGTGCACCAAAAAGTATTGGGCATACGCAGACCAGGTTCTGCCGCATTGGATATTGCCTACACAGCGGCCGGACGGTTTGACGGTTATTGGGAGCGAGGTCTAAACCCATGGGATATGGCAGCTGGTTTTTTGATAGCAAAAGAAGCAGGAGCTGAGATCAGCAAATATGATGGTTCCGCAGTTACTATTTATGACAAGGAAATATTGCTCACCAATGGCCGCATCCACCAGGATTTAATGAGCCTGATTCAATAGCCGCCCAAAACAAAAACCGACACATCCGTGGCAATGCCGATATCCTATATCAATTCGGAATAAAAACCAAATCTGCCAGCCACACAAAATGAAAAGACACTCCGGCAAATGTATAAAAAAGCTCTATGCGTGCTGCTTTTGGAGTACCTGTTCCATAATGCCACTCTTCTGCCAGAGTATGACTAGATTCACGCTGCATAACAATCT
Source organism: uncultured Leptospiraceae bacterium (assembly GCA_964501965.1). Classification (GTDB taxonomy): domain Bacteria; phylum Spirochaetota; class DYNZ01; order DYNZ01; family DYNZ01; genus CAZCVM01. The sequence continues at coordinate 7,656 of CAZCVM010000077.1, forward strand.
GAAGCTTTGTAGCGTTGCAAATAGAATCACTACAAAGTTTGATGACAAAATCTTCGCTCTGGCCAGTAGCGTCAGAATATTCGGTAGTGATTCCTTCTTCAGGCGACTGGTCAATAGAATCATAAAAATTGGAAAGATCTGTTATTTTTTCATAAGAACCATTTTTATAGATATACCATTCCACTGAAATATTCGTTATCTTACTAGAATCGGTGGTCAATTTAAGCAACGGCATAAATACCATACTTTTTGATGTGTCCCCAGCAAAGGGTTGAAATAAACCCAGGTCATAGAGCCCTTTACTTATGTCTCCCTCTTTCAATGTAAATACGCCCTGCGGCATTAGTCCCGTGATATAGCCTTGCATGTTGGGCGGATCACCATTGAGCTCAATGGCATCACCTGAGGAATAAGTTGTTCCTGTGCCGGTGAATACATCGCTCAAATCATTGATCACTTTTACTTCATCCGGAACTTTGAGCTTGGCGTCACTGAATGTTGTATCTTGCGGCGGGGAAAAGGCCATGTTTATGCCGACATAATACATTTCCGAATCTATTGCCCTGGAGGTATTTATCAATTTCGTATAATCTCCCACCCAGTAAAATTTGACATTTCCCTGAGTGTCATTGACGTATATATTGGTAATATTTTTGAAAACAATGTCCGTGATAGATTTCTCTTTTAATATGGAAACATCCTGGTCTATTACTGATTGGGCTTGATCCAATGTCTG
>CAZCVM010000078.1:0-1630 GCA_964501965.1 uncultured Leptospiraceae bacterium
TAATGGAGAATCTCCCATAAGATTAATATGATCTGTGATAATCATCCAGTCTCCGGGAGTATAATTGCGGTTTACCGCTCCGGCCGCATTGAACAGCAAGAAATTTTGTATATTTATCCGGCAAAATACATGCATGGGGTATACGATTTGTTGCATACTCAGTCCCTCGTAAAAATGCAATCTGCCCTGCATGACAAATATTGGTTTTTGGCTTTGCGACAAGCCAAAGTGGAGTACTCCTTTGTGCCCGGGAGCTGTGCTGGCAGAAAAATGGGGGATTTGATCGTATGAGCACAATGGAGCTATCCCCAGTTGTTCAGGGATTTGTCCCATGCCGCTACCCAGGACAATGACAGATCCGGATTTCCAAAAATCTGGGTCTTGACATTTTTCCAGGAAAACAGAGCCCATTTTCTTTTGGATGATTTCCAATAAATAGTTTTTGCTTTGCTCTGCTTGTGCTAGCAATTGTTGGTTTAATGTGGTTTGTGGTATTTTGTCTGCCATTTAGCTGTCCTATTTTTTAGTTTGGCAAAAGTCTTTCGGTAAATAAATTCATAGACAAGAGCAAGGCCCTCGCTGTTTGTATCCAAAAACTTTGTGAACAGGTTTTTATCATGCAATTTTTTAAGTCAGAAAAAGAAATCATTCGTCCTAAAGATTCTTTTTATCGGAAAATTCAACAACAATTTGTGACTATTTACCATAACGAGATAGATAATCGTTATGACATAGAAAAAATCGGCTTACATGAAGAAATACAAGAGGCAAATATTTCTTTATTGGATCAGGAAAAAACAGATGCCATCAAGGTTTTTTTCAAGCTTTATTTGTATCCGCAAAGTGAAGCTCGCAATGACCGTGATAATGCGTTTTTGTCATTAATTCAATTGTTACATGAGCCAACCAAGATCATTACCTTATTTCCTTCTATGCCCCGCATTATGTGGCATATTGGCCGTCGTTTTCCTCAAGCATTGAGCGTTGGTCTTGATTCAAATCAAGCATTTTATTTGTCTCTTGTTTTGGAAAGAGACATTATTGATCGAATTGTCCAAAAATATGGCCAGGAGAATAGAAAGAATTTTCAGGTCTCCCTTCAGGATTTTAAGTGGTCTTATCGTCAAAATCCTTATTCCCAGGCTCATAAATTGTACAAAGTAGGAACAAAAATTTTTAGTACGGTTCAGGATATTGAATTGATCAAAATAACCAGAGAAATTCTATTCTTAGTAAAAGAACAAATGGAAAAGAATACGGAAAGATACGGTGAACATATTTTGGCGATCGATTATGGACAGGAAGTTTTGGAGAAAACAGTGCAAATATTTAAAGGTTTTTCCAAAGAAGAAATTGAAAAGCTCTTGCGTATTGTCAAAATCTTAGAAAAGAAATACATGAATTCTATATTCGCGAATCAGGATTTCAATTATCAAAAGCTTATTTTTAAGCCCTAGGAAATAAGCCCTAGGAAATAAAATTTCTTGCTAAAAGGTATTTATGATGGAAAAAAAAATATGGATGATGCGACTATGGCAATCATTGCTGCGGCCAATTGTTTTTTTATTTCCACCGGAAATGGTGCACAACGTGGTTTTATGGTATGCGTCTATTCATCCCTGGAATAAAA
>CAZCVM010000078.1:1640-2895 GCA_964501965.1 uncultured Leptospiraceae bacterium
TACCATTCCCCCTGACTCTTTGGAAATAGAAAAACGTAAGCACAAAAAAAGCCATCAATATGCCTTTAAGCTAAGTCCTGATGGCAGGTATATTGCTTATAGCACCAACGACATGGGTAAAAAAAAGATATATATCAAAAAAAATACCCGCTTCCGGCAAATGTGTCAAAATAAAAAAATAGATTTGCAAACATCTATTGGCCCCATCGTATGGGACAATCCTGTGGGTTTGGCGGCGGGATTGGACAAAAATGGCCAGGCACCGGTTTTTTGGGGTAGTTTGGGTTTTGGGGCCATAGAATTGGGAACCATTACACCAAAATCACAGTCAGGAAATCCCAAGCCCAGATTGTTTCGCGCTCCCAGGTATGGTTTGATTCTCAATCGTATGGGTTTCAACAATGACGGTAAGGATATTGTTTTTGAAAAAGTGAAAGCTCAATGGCAGTGGCCGGACAATCAAAGGCCTTGTTTGGGAATTAATATTGGAAAAAATAAAGATGTGCCCTTGACACAAGCACCTGAAGATTATATCCTTACTATTGAAAAATTTGTGGATTTAGCAGATTATTTTACGGTAAATATTTCATCACCCAATACACCGGGGTTGCGGGAATTGCAGGATGAAACGCATTTGAAAGAATTGCTAGAGTTAATTGATAAGCATTATACAAACAAAAAGCCGTTCTATTTGAAGCTGGCACCAGATCTTGCCTGGCCGGGAATTGCAAAGGCATGTGAACTGGCGCAGAAATTCCATTTTGCTGGTGTGATTTTGGCCAATACGACAATTTCCCGTGAGGGTATTTTGCCGGCCAAGCATAGTCTTTTTGCCGAGCCTGGAGGTATAAGCGGCCAGCCTCTTTTGGAAAAAACATTGCCATTGGTAAAACAGGCGAGAACAGCCTTTCCTGGTTTTCCAATCATTGCAGCGGGCGGTATTTTTTCTTTTGCTGATATGAAGAAATATTTGCAGGCTGGCGCGAATGCGGTACAGGTTTATACAGGGTTGATATATCAAGGGCCCGGGTTGATACAACAAATGCTAAAAGATTTAATATTTGACATGGAGAGAAGCCAAATATTTTATTTCCAAGAATACCGTGAATTTTTACAAAAACAAAACGGCAATCCAAATAAATAAAATTAAAATATTAAAAAGAATGTAAGTGAAAATATGCTATTGCCCATACATCCGGACAATCCGGAACCAAGAAAAATAAAACAAATCGATGACACGCCACTTCCACCCCTG
>CAZCVM010000078.1:2905-4312 GCA_964501965.1 uncultured Leptospiraceae bacterium
TGGTTTTGCCTACGGATTCTATTTATGGTTTAATGACTTTGCCAAACAACAAAAAAGGCAGAGAAAGAATATTTAGGATTAAAGATATGCCCAAAAAACAGCATTTATCTTTGATCTGCCCCAATATCGAAATCGCGTCACAATACGCACGCAATATTTCCAATACGATGTTTAAGATAATGCGTCGTGTTTTGCCTGGACCCTATACTTTTATTTTCAATGCGACCAAAGAAGTGCCCAAAATGTTTTTGAATCATCAGGGTACCATAGGCATACGGATACCAGACAATGTCATTTTACAAAATTTGTTGATAGAACTCAATAGCGCAATGGTTTCCACGAGCGTTTTGCTGGATGACAACTGGTACAATGATCCATTGGATATTGAAAATCAAATTGGACACCAGGTGGATATGGTCATTGACGGTGGTATATATCCGGTGCAACCATCCACGATTATTGACGGAACGAGCGGAGACCCGGTGGTATTGCGCGAAGGTAAAGGTCAATTGGAAAAATTATGAAAATTCATGAGGAATATTAATTATGGCGCTCAATTTGGCCAAACCGGCTCAGAAAGCAAAGATAAACGCCGGACTGGAAATATTTAAGCAAGGCAGTGATCTTGCCGGCATTGTGATGGTGCACCAAGGTAAAATAGATTTAATTTACTCACCGGAAAATGAGAATGATCAGAATGGTGCTAATAATGTGCATCTATGGCAGGTGGGCGATAATTCTATTTGCGGCGATTCTTCCTTTGTTCTCAATCAAAAAGCTCCTTTTAGTGCTGTTTCTTCCCAGCCAAGCATTATCTCAATTTTTCCCGTAGCAGCGCGTGACTATCGTAAAATCATCATTGCTAAACCCAATTTGGGAATGATGATTGCAAAGTCATTGATTAAGCAATTGCTCGAATCTGTGTCCAAGCTCAAGCAGGCAGGCGAAGTGCTGAAAAAAATGCAGCGTATACAAGACAATCTCGGATTTGCTCTGTACAAATTGGATGCTATGCGTTTTGCAGGCAATGCCGTAGCTACTGCGCCAGAACAAAACAATCTTTCTGCTCATTTAGAGGATATTCAAAAAAAGGTTTCCATGTATATTTCTCAAGGGAATAGTTTTCCGCAAACATTGGATATGGATTTTTTGAACCAGGATTTATCAAGTATATTGCAGCAAAAATATTTTGTGGCTCAGGACTCAGATGAGCAAAGAATACTTTTTTACCGGCGATTTTTTTCTATGCCCGGACAATACCAACAGGCATTTTTTGATAAAAATAATATTTCATTATTGGTTTTTCTTTGTTCAGATTTGGCCCATTTGTTAATGAATAAGGTCGATAAATTTTCTCAAATACATTCTTAAATTAACATGTATCAAGCAGTCGTGGCCGAGTGGTTA
>CAZCVM010000078.1:4322-8360 GCA_964501965.1 uncultured Leptospiraceae bacterium
GATCAATCGATGTTGGCTTTTGCGTCCGAATCAGACTCTTTGCTGTCTGATTTTATTGATATTTATCAAAAAAGCGCGGTGGAAAGCGATCCGGTCAAAAAAAATGAAATAAGAATGGTCTACAAATTTTTACTGGATCATATCAAAGAGTTTCATGATTCTTATTACAAAATCTGGCGGGCTTCTTTTGCAAATATTGATATGCGCTTTGAGACAATGCATGACAATTTGCAGCGAGAAATAGAAATGGAACAAAAACAACAAGAGACGGCCAGTCAAAAAGCCGCAAACACGGCTACAGGTGTAATAGAGTCATCAAATGAACAATTGGTTGAGAATGAGCTAAAAGATTCAATGCAGCAAATAATGACTTATTCTGGTATAGAAAGTGATCAGGCTTTGAAATTCTATCAGCTATGGCGGGAATTTGAAGAAGTCAAAAATAAATTGGATTCTGAATCAGGAGTTCGTAAACTGCGTCGGCAAATGTCAAAAATTTATTGGGAAGTTTACAAAAAATCTATGCTGCGCTATATCAAAAGCGGCTCTTGTCCCAAGCCAGTCGAATTGATGTTTAAGTACGGCTTTTTCAATGAAAAAGCATTGGATCCGGAAGTCATTGGATATCTTTACCGGTATGAAGATTTGTCCCAGAGTAGGTTCAATATCATTACCGCGTATGAATGGTTGCAATTGATTTATCAGGAAAAATACATTCCTTCGACATCTGAGTTGGGTCAAAAATATATGGAAATATTGCGCAGTGAAATGCGCGGGGCAGAAAATGTGAAATGGGCAAAAAATGAAAGAATGCCCAATGATACCGCTGACCGCAGAGTTGCTTTTGAAGTGGAACACATGATGGAAAATGGTGCGGTGCAGGTAGCCGGTTCCATAGGGTCTTCGTTTCCGATATTGATCAAAGATCTGATACAGGGAGACGTCTCCCGTATGATTGTCACAAAAAGCATGATTGATGAAATTGTAAACAATTTGTTGGATATTGATTTTAGTATTTTTTATCGTGAAGTTTTGCACAAGGGGGAAGCAAGTACCGGAATTCCCATCAATGAATTTGTGCGCAAAGAAGTGTTGCCCATATTTATTATGATGCCTATTGTGGGCTTGAAAGTCAGTATGTGGCAGGAGTTGGAAGGTATTACCAAAGAAAGCCCCGGTAGATTCTTGATTCCTTCATTCAATGTTGCTCAATTTGAACAGGCGATGGTTGAGGCATTTGGAATATTTCGATGGGAATTGGTGCGGACTATTGAGGGCGCGTCATGGGCGGATATTGAACGGGGCAGTTTGACTTCGGATTATTTTGATTATCAGGAGTTTTATAAAAAGAATTCAAAATTGTCTAGTGAAGCCAAAGAAAAATTGAGTATTGAATTTAAAAAATTTAGGGACGCCAGAGCCAGATTTGTCAATGATTATCGGCAATGGATGATGTTTGAAAAAGAAGGTATCCCCAAACTGAATAAAGTATCCAGAGAGGTTTTTATCAAACATGTACCCTTTCAAAAAGAACGGCGAGAAAGCTTGAAAACCTTTCCGGCATTTGCCAATTCATTGAATCGGTATGAAAATGTCAATCAGCGTAGGAAAAAAGAGATGGTGAATAGGTATCATAAATATACCAAAGGCGAAGAAAGCGGCGGAAAAGTATCTCTACCGCCGGCATTGCAAGAAAATATAGATTTTTTTGACCGATAAAAGAATGTTGATAAGTCAATATTCTTTTTTAATATTATTTTTTTTGATAAGAAAAAGCACAAAGAAATGATAAAGAAGTGACAATGAGAGAAAAATCAAAAATAATTCAATTAATTATTTTTGGATTGGGAGCTTTCTTTGCGCTAAAAATCCAATTGTTTTATTTTTGTCAACCTATTCAGGCAGCGCAATCAGGCTATGGTTTGTCCCGACCGGCCAGTGCCAGGCATCTAGCTATGTCACAGGCAGGCATGAGTCTGGAAAATTCGAGTCATATACTTTTTATTCAGCCAGCCCGTTTGAATGATTTGACCCGTTATATTCCGATGCCAAATCATCAAATACTGCCAATAACAGCGGATCGGGCAGCGGATGATAACAATCAGCCTGGTAGTCAAAATAGTAGTCAAAATGGCAGCAATAAAAACAAAGACCCATTTGATCTGACGGACAATGGTTTTGACCTAACGGACGGAAAGGATGATCCAGGTATAAAAACTTATTATTACAATGTAAACCAAACTCTTTTATTGGCAGCTTCTGATATGGGCTTTGGTCAATCATCCACGTCTTTTGTCCTATCCGATACGGAACACGCAATGGGTGTTGGTCTTGCCTTGTCTGGTTATAAAACGGATGCATTCAGTACAAATAGTCTTGTCCAGGATGAATTGATGAGTGTTGGATTGTTGGATATGGATCATTCAAAAATTTTGCAGTATTTAGGGGTGCTCGCATATAGTAAAACCTGGGGGCTTTTTTCTTGGGGTATTGCAGCGCAGTTTTCTGGGTTGCAGGCTATAGCAGGCAGCATGAACAATCCTGGTATGCAATGGTCATGGCAAAGCGGTTTCGCGTTGGAGCCGATTCCTTTGTTAAGAATCGGAGTACTGATCCAGGATTTTGGTTTTGTTCAATCCGGTAACATGTTTTATTATGACAAAAAAATGGGTAAAGTGCCGCGTATTTCCGGTGATGTGGGTTTGACCATACCATTTTGGAACTTGCAATTGGGGTATCGGTTTGATCAATGGTTTTTTATGGATCAATCCAGGCATTATCTGGCTTTGGAATGGCGGCTAAATTCAAATTTAGCTTTGCAAAGCGGCTGGAGTGAGAATCATTGGGGACATGGATTTTGTGTGGAATGGTCCAATATTGCTTTAGAATATGGCTTGAGCTATTTGGGTGGTCAAATAAAAATTTCATGGAATCAAATAGTATCTTTGCGTATTCGATTTTGAACGTATTTTTTACCAATGATAAAAATGCAAATACCATTTGTTTTGTTGTTGAGTAAGATACAGAGGTTTTTGGTTGAAGCATGATAAGATCAGATAGTTGTACTTGCTATGGATCGTAGTGGGATCTGAAAAAATAATACGGCAATTGTTATTCGCACTTTGCGCGAATAAAATGGATCGCAACGCATGATTGCCATAGCTCAAATACTGGGCCAATAGTTTTAAGGCAGAAATGTTTGCCATAGCAGATTCCTGGTTTTTGGATGGCGGTAGTATTTTGTGGCGCAATGTTTCGTCCATTAAGGGAAACGACTGGACTATTTTTTGGAGTTCTTTTTTTTTGGCGGGTGACAATAAATGCCATATTTGCAAAGTATTGTTGTCTTCTAAAGCATGCAGCGATATTTGGTACAATTGTTGCCACGATGTAGCGAATGGGATGATTTTTTTATCTCTTTGATCAAATTGCATCAACCAGAGAATAAGTAAGATTTTTAGAAAGACTTTGCCTATGGAAATAAAATCAAAAAACAAAAAATCTATGATTGCGCGAACTTTGTTGCTAAAATCTTCCATAGGCCGTATACACCATGCTTTTTTATTATCGCAAATAGAATCAACAAATGATTTTTGTCAAGCTCAAGAAAATATGGGCGATTTTTTTTTGACAGGAAACAAGATAAGCAACAAATCAAATTATTTGCCAGAAAAAAATTGTTTTGTTTGGGCCAGAAAGCAAATTCAGGGCAAAGGGCAGGGGCAAAAACAGTGGCAGGATTATGGCCCTGGAAATATTTTCTTAAGTTGCCGCTTAGCTGGATTATCAGGGTCGGCTAGTCTTTTGAGTACTACTTTTGCTTTGGGTTCTGTGGTTCCGGTGATTTCATTGATCGTAGCCGCTTCTGTGGCGCGAGTAATTGAAAATGTGTTTGATTTGGAAGTATACATAAAATGGCCGAATGATCTTATTCTGGTACAGGGAAAAAAATTGTACAAGGTGAGCGGTATTTTGTGCAAAGCGTTTTATTTGGGCAACGCATTGGATTCTATTGTGATCGGCATTGGTTTGAATTTG